>JAFOLN010000058.1 GCA_017419325.1 Clostridia bacterium | reverse complement strand
GGCGAAGGGACTTTATTGAAACGCTCACGCAGATATATAATAATATATCGAAGGCGAAAAGGTATGGACAATAAACCGAACTTCGGGGCGGGCATGAGCCGCGCCCGGGCACAAGAAGCCGCGAAACGCTATCTTATACTCATCGTCGGGCTTTTTATAAACGCCATTGGCATAAACTTAATAACGAACGCCACGCTCGGCACCTCGCCCATAACGAGCGTGCCGTATACGCTGGCGCTTCGCTTCGAGCCCACGCTGGGCGAGTTCACGTTTATAATAAATCTGCTTATCATTCTCGTGCAGCTCATTATATTAAGGAAGCGTTTCCGCGCGGAATACTGGCTTGAGATACCCATCGTGTTTCTTCTGTCGGCCTTTATCGATCTGACCGAGCCCCTGTTCTCACCGCTGACGCCCGAAAGCTACGCCCTCAAAATCGTGCTTCTTCTCATAGGTTGCGCCGTTCTGGGCGTGGGCGTGGCGCTTGAATTCGTGGCAAACGCGGCAATGCTCCCGGGCGAGGGCTGCGTGAACGCCGTGTGTACCGTATTTCATACGGACATGGGCAAAACAAAGATAGGCTTCGACGTGTCAATGACCGTCATCGCCGCCGTCATGAGCCTTGTATTCTTCGGCCGCCTTATAAGCGTCCGCGAGGGCACCGTAATATCTGCCGTACTTGTGGGGCTTATCGCAAGAACGGTGCGCCCGAGGCTTACATTTCTCGACCGCTTCATAATGTCGCACCCCGCCGAAAAGCGCCGGGCAAAAGCGTAATATATAAAAAAATCCGCAGCCGTAAGACCGCGGATTTTTTGGTTTGTCTTCTTATTTCGCTTCCGTCTTTTCCTTATTCTCAAGGCCGAAGTTCGGGCAGTTGTTGCATCTCCAGATGTCGTCCGCAACCTCGCCCCATTCCTCGGAGCGCTTCTGGCACTTGCCTGCCAGCACGTCTACGTCCTCGGGAGCCATAAGGTCGGTGGAATGAGCGCCCGAAACGTGCACCATATGGGAGATGCAGTGCGGGTTGTCAAGCACCGGGCAGGGACGGAGATGGTTCTCATTGAAGGGCTGGCCTTCCTTGTACGCCATAAAAAGCGGCGACTGATACGCCTCAAGCAGCGTCTTTTCCTTTATGTTGGAGTCGGAGTAATGAACGAACGCGCAGGGCTCGATGTCGCCGTTCGCGTTTATGTGGAGGTAGTTTCGTCCGCCTGCTATGCATCCGTTTACGAATTCGCCGTCGTTCCAGAAGTCCATGGTAAAGATGGCCTTCGTATCTCTGAACTTGCGCACCTGGTCGTACATGAACTTGCGCTGCTCGGGCGTTGCCATAAGCTCCGGAACCGCGTCCGCGCCTACGGGCATGTAGGTGAAGAACCACGCGAACTTTGCGCCCCACTCTATCATGGCGTCAAAGTATTCCTCGGAGCCGATTACCTGATAATTCTGGCTCGTGTAGCAGCAGGATACGCCGAAGGGCAGCTTCTTTTCCTTCAGTATTCTCATCGCCTTCATAACGGCGTCGAAGGTGCCCTCGCCGCGGCGGGCGTCGGTCGCTTCCTTGAAGCCCTCAACGCTTATAGCGGGAATGAAGTTGGTCACGCGCAGCATCTCGTTTGCAAACTCTTCGTCTATTAAAGTAGCGTTGGTGAACGCCAGGAACTCGCAGTCGTCGTGCTTTTCGCAGAGGCGGATTATATCCTTCTTTCTTACGAGCGGCTCGCCGCCGGAGAAGATGTACATATAGGTGCCCATTTCCTTGCCCTGGCGCACGATGTCGTCGAGCTGTTCAAAGGACATATTCAGTCTGTTGCCGTACTCCGCGGCCCAGCAGCCTATGCACTTTAAGTTGCACGCGGAGGTGGGGTCCATAAGTATAGCCCACGGAATGTTGCAGCCGTACTTCTTTCTGTACTTCTCCTGCTTGTCCCAGCCGATAAGGCTTGCGTTCAAGAAGAAGTTGTTAAACAGAGTGTGGCGCACGTTGTCGTCTATATCCGTCCAGACGCTCTTTATGAGCTTGAACCAGTTTCCGTCCTGATTTGTTGCGGCGTCTCTGAAAGCCTGTATCTGCGGGCCGAAGTCGCCCCCCGCGATCTTCTCCATCATGTCGAGAAGCTTGGGCAGATTCTCCTCCGGATTTTTGTCAAGATAGCTGTAAGCTACGCTGAAGCCCATTTCCTTAATGATATTGGGTACCTTCATAACCTGTTCTTCCTTTCCCTTAAAAAAACACATCGGCGCGCGTAAAAAAGGCGCGTTCCTGAGGTAGCCGTGTAAAAACGCGCAAATGTATGACTTTATTTTATACGTTTAATTATAGACCCGCGTTTTTTAGATTTCAATAAACAAAATATATATTTTTTGTGTTATTTTCAACAAAATTCGCCCCTATTTCTGTTTTTGACCACACATTCGGCCGTTTTTGTTACATTATTGACAAATTGTCTAAATACACATGGCCGACGTATCATTTTTGCACAATACAGACAATAAATAGGTTGTAAATTATAAATAAATATGTTATGATAAATCCATAAGTTTTATTTAAACTGAACAAACAAAATTATTTGCGATAGAAAGGAGTATTTTTCATGGTCAATTTTGACTTCACGGGTCAGAACGTACTTATCACGGGCGCGGGCGGCGGCATCGGCGGCGGCATCGCCGACGTATTTGCCAAGGCGGGCGCAAAGGTATACGTTGCCGACTGGAAGCTTGAGAACGCCGAGAAGAAGGCGGCCGAAATAAAGGCCGCGGGCGGCGAAGCCGTTCCGGTGCTTCTCGACGTTACAAAAAAGGAACAGATAGACGCGGCGGTCGACAAAATTGCCGCGGACGACGGCAGGATTGACAACCTTGTCACCTGCGCCGGCGCAATGTACAACGTACCCTACATGAATACGACCGAGGAGCAGCTAAGAACGCTTCTCGACATTAACCTCATCTCCGTAAATAATACATGTCAGGCGGTGCTGAGGCACATGATACCCCGAAAGCAGGGCAAGATCGTAAACGTGCAGTCCTCCGCTTCCCGCGAGGGTCATCCCCTCTGCGCCCACTACGCGGCGTCAAAGTTCGGCGTTATGGGCCTTACCCAGTCCATCGCGCTTTCGGTGGCAAAGGAGAACATTAACGTAAACGGCCTCTGCCCCGGCTTTATCGACACCCAACTCGGCGCGCAGCAGAACTCGAACCTCTGGGACGTGCTCATGAAGAACTGGGGCAAGTCGAAGGAGGAAATGATGAGCGTGCTCGTTGCCCGCGACGTTCCCATGGGGAGACTGCAGACCCCCGAGGACATAGGCAACGCGGCGCTGTTCCTATGCTCCGACTACGCAAAGAACATAACGGCTCAGTCTTTGAACATTGACGGCGGCATGAAGCTCAACTGAAAATACAATTTATAAAAATATATTAAAAAAGGAGACTTTAATATTGTAAGCATCGATTTATCGGGCAAGAACGTACTTATTACCGGCGCAGGCGGCGGCATAGGCGGCGGCATCGCAGACGTATTCGCAAAGGCCGGCGCGAAGGTATACGTTGCCGACTGGAAAATGGAGAACGCCGAAAAGAAGGCCGCGGAGATAGTAAAGAACGGCGGCAACGCGGTTCCCGTTATGCTCGACGTTACGAAGAAGGACAACATCGACGCGGTTGTTGACAAGATCGTTGCCGACGACGGCAAGATAGACAACCTTGTTACCTGCGCGGGCGCATGCTACAACATCCCCTTCATGCAGACCACCGAGGATCAGCTTCGCACCCTTCTTGACATCAACCTCATCTCGGTAAACAATACGTGCCAGGCTGTTTTAAAGCACATGATACCGAAGAAGTACGGCAAGATTGTAAACATCCAGTCCTCCGCTTCCCGCGAGGGTCATCCGCTCACCTCTCACTACGCTGCGTCCAAGTTCGGCGTAATGGGTCTTACCCAGTCCATCGCGCTTTCGGTGGCAAAGGAGAACATCAACGTAAACGGCCTCTGCCCCGGCTTTATCGACACTCAGCTGGGCGCTCAGCAGGGCTCGAACCTCTGGGACGTGCTCATGAAGGCTTACGGCCAGCCGAAGGAGCAGATGCTTCAGACTCTCGTTGCAAAGACCGTTCCCATGGGACGCATGCAGACCCCCGAGGACGTGGGCTATGCGGCTCTCTTCCTCTGCTCCGACATGGCGGAGAACATCACGGCTCAGTCCCTCAACATCGACGGCGGCATGAAGCTCGACTGATTCAATATTTGACTTTCAAAGGAGATAAACATTATGGTAACAATAGACATGAGCGGCAAGAACGTACTTATAACCGGCGCGGGCGGCGGCATAGGCGGCGGCATCGCTGACGTATTCGCAGAGGCAGGCGCAAAAGTTTACGTTGCGGACTGGAAAATGGAGAACGCCGAAAAGAAGGCGGCCGAAATAAAGGCAAAGGGCGGCAACGCGGTTCCCGTACTTCTGGACGTTACGAAGAAGGACGACATCTACGCTCTTATCGACAAAATCGTAAAAGAGGACGGCGGCATAGACAACCTCGTTACCTGCGCGGGCGCATGCTACAACATCCCCTACATGAAGACCACCGACGAGCAGTTCAGAACGCTGCTTGAGATAAACCTTCTGTCCGTAAACAACACCTGCCAGGCGGCTCTTAACCACATGGTTCCGAAGAAGGCGGGCAAGATAGTAAACATTCAGTCGGCGTCCTCCCGCGAGGGCTCGCCCATCTGCTCCCACTATTCGTCCTCGAAGTTCGGCGTAATGGGTCTTACCCAGTCCATCGCGCTGGCAGTTGCAAAAGAGGGCATCAACGTAAACGGCATCTGCCCCGGCATTATCGACACCCAGCTGGGCGCACAGCAGGGCTCGAACCTTGTTGACGTTATAATCAACAGCAGCGGTCAGTCGAGAGACGCGGTGCTTCAGTCGCTCGTTGACAGAAATATCCCCATGGGACACTTCCAGACCCCCGAGGACGTAGGCTACGCGGCTCTCTTCCTCTGCTCCGATTACGCAAAGAACATCACGGGACAGTCCCTTAATGTCGACGGCGGCATGAGACTCAACTAAACGATCCCGCGTTTCACTCATATATAAATAACAGGAGGGACTTTTATGGTCAACTTTGATTTTACAGGTAAGAACGTACTCATAAGCGGCGCGGGCGGCGGCATAGGCGGCGGCATCGCGGACGTATTCGCAAAGGCAGGCGCAAAGGTATACGTTGCGGACTGGCTCGAGGAGAACGCAAAGAAAAAGGCCGACGAGATTAACGCAAACGGCGGCAAGGCAGTTGCCGTAAAGCTGGACGTTACCGACCTTAAGGCCATCGAGGACACGATGAAGATGATCGTTGACGCCGACGGCGGCATAGACAACCTCGTTACCTGCGCGGGCGTTATGTACAACAAGCCCTACATGATGACGAAGCCCGAGGAAATGAAGCTTACGCTGGATGTAAACCTCGTTTCCGTTGACAACCTCTGCCATGAGGCTCTCAAGTACATGATCCCGAAGAAGGCGGGCAAGATAGTAAACATCCAGTCGGCATCCTCGCGTCTGGGCAACCCCAACAGCGCGCATTATGCGGCGTCGAAGTTCGGCGTAATGGGTCTTACCCAGTCCATCGCGCTGGCAGTTGCGAAAGAGAACATAAACGTAAACGGCATCTGCCCCGGCCTCGTTGTAACGGGTCTCGGCGACCAGCAGAACAGCTCCACCATCACCATGTACATGAAGGCAAGAAACTGCACGAGAGAAGAAGCTCTCGAGGCATTAAAGACCTTCTCCCCCATGGGACGCTTCCAGACTCCCGAGGACATGGGCAACGCGGCTCTCTTCCTCTGCTCCGAGTACGCTCAGAACATCACCGGTCAGTCGCTCAACGTAGACTGCGGCATGAGACTGAACTAAGCGCATAACGGCAAGGTAAACGTAATTCGCCCCCAAAGGCACAGGCCTTTGGGGGCGTTCGTGTTTTTTTTAATCCTTTAAGAAATCAATTATGCGGCGCGCGTCGTTATATCCCTTTTCGTAGAGCATCTGAAGCTTCGCCTTGTCCTTTGTGAGCGTCTCCACGCCGCACAGGTCATCCGGGGCGATTACGAGGGCGCGCCCCTCCTTCATATACTCGATGGCCTTCGCCACGCCGTCGTTGTATTTTTTGTACCGCTGTAGTATAAGCTCCGCCGCCTTCGGGAATTTACGCTTCACGATACGCGCGGGCCAGACGTCCTTCTTCTGGATGCGCTTAAAGTCCATGGGGCGCGTGAGTATCACTATGACCTTTTTGCAGCCGTCGAGCAGCGCCTTTTCAATGGGCACCGGGTCCGATATGCCGCCGTCGTAGTAGGGCACGCCGTCAATCACATAGGGTCTGCACACCATCGGTATGGCCGACGACGCCTTGCATACGCTGTAATCGTCGCGCTTGAAGTCTTCCTTTTCAAAATACTTCGTCTCCCCGGTTAGGGCGTTGGCCGCCACGATTTTCACCTTCGCCGCCGCCTTCTGTATCATGTCGAAATTGAGCGGATACTCCCCGTCGGAGTTGGAGAGCGTGCCGTATATATAATCAAGGTCGAGGTAGGAGCCGCGCTTTATGAAATTGCCGGGGCTCATATACTCCTTTCGCATGGAGTATTCCATGTAGAACGTCCTGTTCCGCCCGCGCTGGCGGCCGAGATATGAAGCCACATTCGCGCTGCCCGCGGACACGCCTATGAGATAATCAAAGTTAATATTGTGGTCCAGGCAAAAGTCGAAAACTGCCGACCCGTATATGCCTCTGAGCCCGCCGCCCACGTCAACAATGCCTATCATGCGCCCTTCCTCCCGCCTTTTGATTTGTTAAAAAAATGCTCCTTTTATATTTTCACCTTACCATATGAAAAAATCCGTGTCAAAGGACAAAATCCTTGAATTGTAAAAAAATCAGACAAATACGACGCTTTTTCGCCCTTTCGGGGAGGTCTTAAGACTCCCCGCCGCCTCGGAGCACATCGGTTTACGGGTACTCCGCGCAAATAAAGCGCGAACGGACTTTTCTTTAAGGGCTTTTTCCAAAACGCCCCGTTTTCCTTCGGGAAAACAAAAAAGGGAGCGCCGGGCGCTCCCTTTTTTAGTTTAGTGATTATTTACTCTTTATATACTTATCCATTGCAGCGGCAGCGGCCTTGCCTGCTCCCATTGCGAGGATAACGGTAGCCGCGCCGGTAACGGCGTCGCCGCCTGCGAATACGCCTTCCTTGCTCGTCTGGCCGGTAGCCTCTTCAGCCACGATGCAGCCCTTTCTGTTCGTCTCAAGATCGGGGGTCGTGCTGCGGATGAGCGGGTTCGGCGAGGTGCCTATCGACATGATAACGCAGTCGAGGTCTATCGTATATTCGCTGCCTTCCTTAACGACAGGTCTGCGGCGTCCCGATGCGTCGGGCTCGCCAAGCTCCATCTCAACGCACTCAACGCCCGTTACCCAGCCATCCTCGTTGCCGAGTATCTTGGTGGGAGCGGTGAGCAGCTTGAATATAATGCCCTCTTCCTTCGCATGGTGTATCTCTTCGTTGCGGGCGGGCATCTCTTCCTCGCTTCTGCGGTAAAGGATGTAAACTTCCTCCGCGCCTATGCGCTTTGCGCAGCGTGCCGCGTCCATTGCAACGTTGCCGCCGCCTACGATTGCCGCGCGCTTCGGCACCATAACGGGGGTGGGGTTGTTGGGCAGATATGCCTTCATGAGGTTTATTCTCGTTAAGAACTCGTTTGCGGAAAGAACGCCGTTCAAGTTCTCGCCGGGGATGTTCATAAAGCTGGGCAGACCTGCGCCGCTTCCTACGTATACGGCCTCGAAGCCGTCGTCCTTCATAAGCTCGTCAATGGAGCCGGTCTTGCCGACTATGTAGTTAAGTTCAAACTTAACGCCCTTGTCGGAGAGGGTGTCTATCTCGCGCTGAACTATAGCCTTGGGCAGTCTGAACTCCGGAATGCCGTATACAAGCACGCCGCCCGGCTTATGGAACGCCTCGAATACGGTAACGTCGTAGCCCATATTCGCAAGGTCGCCCGCGCAGGTAAGACCGGAGGGGCCCGCGCCTACGACTGCCACCTTATGGCCGTTCTTCTTTATGTCCAGCTTTTCGGGCTTCTCGTTTGCCATGCTCCAGTCTGCGGCGAAGCGCTCAAGACGTCCTATGGCAACGGGCTCGCCCTTTCTGCCGCGCACGCACTTGCTCTCGCACTGCGACTCCTGCGGGCATACTCTGCCGCATACCGCGGGAAGGGAGCTGGTTTCCTTTATCTTCTTTGCGGCCGCGGAAAAGTCGCGGTTCGCTATAAGCTGAATGAATTCGGGTATCTGCACGTTTACGGGGCAGCCGGAAATGCAGGGACGCGCCTTGCAGTTAAGGCAGCGCTGCGCTTCTTCTACGGCCTGCTCCTCGGTATATCCCAAAGCAACTTCCTTGAAATTCTTGTTTCTTACGTTGGGATCCTGCTCCGGCATCGGGCATTTGATCTGCGACATGTTAGGCATTATTGATTACCTCCTCAAGATTGCATCTGTGTCTTTCCATGGCTTCCTGCTCAAACTTCTTATACATCTTTGAGCGGCGGATAGTCTCGTCAAAGTCTACCAGGTGACCGTCGAAGTCGGGGCCGTCAACGCACGCGAACTTCGTTTCGCCGCCAACGGTCAGGCGGCAGCCGCCGCACATTCCGGTGCCGTCAACCATGATGGGGTTCATGCTCACGATGGTCTTTACGTTGTACTTCTTCGTGGTAAGGCATACGAACTTCATCATTACCAGCGGGCCTATGGCTATAACAACGTCATACTGCTCGCCTGCCTGAAGCAGCGCTTCAAGCTCGTTGGTAACAAGGTTCTTTCTGCCGTTCGAGCCGTCGTCGGTACAGATGATAAGGTTCTCGCAGACAGCCTTCATCTCGTCCTCAAGGATTATTATGTCCTTGTTTCTGAAGCCGGCGATGATATCCACCTTGGCGCCCAGATTGTGAAGGGCTTTTGCCTGGGGATATGCGATGGCGCAGCCGAGACCGCCGCCGATAACGCAGGCCTTCTTTATGCCTTCAAGCTCGCTTGCAAGTCCCAGCGGGCCGGCAAAGTCGTGTATATAATCGCCTTCGTTCAAAAGACCGAGCGCCGCGGTAGTAGCGCCGACCTCCTGAAAGATTATGGTTATCGTGCCTTCTTCTCTGTCGTAATCCGCTATTGTAAGGGGAATGCGCTCGCCGTCATCGGAAACTCGCAAAACAATGAACTGACCGGGTTTAGCCTTTTTGGCTACGTGAGGGGCTTTAACGCGAAACAGCTTTACCTGCTCGTTTAAAACCTTCTTTTCAACGATTTGATACATACTTCAAACTCCTCCAAACGAATTCAGTATATGTTTATTATAATACATTGTACGAAAAATTCAAACTTTTTTCATTGTTTTTTTACTCGGTTATTACAATTTTGAACATAAATCATAAAATCGCACTAAGAAATCGTCAAAATTTCATCAATTTTCTTCACTTTTCAAGAAAATTAAGGCTTTGAGGGGGCGCAAAGCCGCACAAATGCCCGAAACCAACGTCGGGACGGCTTTTAAATCTTCGTTCAAAAGCCTCAAAAACG
This sequence comes from Clostridia bacterium, assembly GCA_017419325.1. Lineage (GTDB taxonomy): Bacteria > Bacillota > Clostridia > Oscillospirales > RGIG577 > RGIG577. The sequence continues at coordinate 1,491 of JAFOLN010000058.1, read as the reverse complement.
GCTTTTTGTATATCTGCAAAGCAGGGACTCCTGCTTAGACATTCCGGCGAGACTTTAAAACGGCTTAATTCTTTTTTCAAGCAGGTGTCCTGCTTTAACAACAGTTCTTCTTAGAACCACGGTTCTAAAGACTTTGGTCGCCTGCCGGCGGGGCGTACTTTTGGAAACAAAAGTACCAAAAGTCCCGAGAGGCTGGCCGCCTCTCCGTCTCTCCGCTCCCTCGCTCTCGGGGACGCTGCTTGCGCCCCTTTCCGCGAGGCGTTACTTATTGCTAAGCTTCAGCGCGCCATTTATAGCCGTAATGAGGCAGGTTCTTCAGGTCTCCGAAGCTTTTCGCTATGAGGCATCATTCAAGATACTTACATCGCCACCGGCGCTCCGCGGCCGAGCCGCTCCGGGTGCCGGGTGCCCGCTGGGAGATATGCGGGATTTGATCAGGTGCCTAAAAAAGGGTGCTTGGGGATAACGGTTTTTGAGGCTTTGGAGCGGAGTTGCAAAAAGAACCACTGCCATACGGCGAGAGTCGGCGCGGCTTCGGAGAATAAAAAAAGAGGCCTTTCGGCCTCTTTTTGACTATCCGTCTATTTTCGCGACAAGCGTGTCCATGTCCACGTCTTCGCTTATTATTCCGATGTCCTTCTCCCATACGGCGAGGTTCTGCCAGCTTTCCTCGTTTATCTCTAAAAATCCGTGCTCATCGGAGGACATGAGCGGCAGGAGTATCTCCATGCTCATGGTCTCAACCTCGGGATTTAAGGGGTAGTTCGCCTTGTCCTGATTTGCAAGCAGTATGGAGAGCGCCTCCTCGGGGTTATTCTTCATATCCTCAAAGCCGCGCTTCGATGCCCGCATGAACCTTGCAAGCTTGTCGCTCTCGCTCTGAACCTGCGCCTCGCCCGTTATGAGCACCAGCTCCTCGTAGTCCGGCACGCCTTCCTCGGATATGTCGAAATACGTCACGTCGAAGCCTTCGTTCAAAAGCTCGGGGTACTCATGGTTTATATACGCGCCGATTATTGCGTCCACGTTGCCGGTGATAAGCGAGCTGTTTATATCGAAGCCCACGTCAAGCATCTCTATCTCGTCGGGCGAAAAGCCGTTATGCTTCGCCATTGCCGCAACGTAATATTCGTTGTCGGTGGTGCCGGGATAGCCAAGCTTCTTTCCGCGAAGGTCGTTTGCATTGTTTATGCCGCTCTCCTTCATGGATATGACCACGTTGAGCGGATGCTGAACGACGGTGCCGAGAATCTTTATCGGTATCTTCTGATTTACCGCCGTCTGGATAATGTTCGGCTGATAATAGAGGCCCGCGTCGGCCTTGCCCGCCGCCGTCATCGTTATGGCGTCGTTGGTGTTCGCCGGGAACTGCACGTTCACGCGAAGTCCCTCCTCCTCATAGTAGCCCTTTTCGATGGCCACATAGATGAACGAATGAACCGCGTTGGGGTACCAGTCAAGCACTATGTTGAAGTCCTCAAGTCCTTCCGC
>JAFOLN010000367.1 GCA_017419325.1 Clostridia bacterium | reverse complement strand
GGCTCCCACTGCCGTTATGGCCGTCGTAACGCCTCCGGAGGACATAAAGAGCACGCCGAGAGTTGAAACAACGCTTTCCTTTGCAAGAAAGCCGGATATGAGCGCCGTGCATATGCGCCAGTCGCCCAGGCCCAAAGGCGCGAATATGGGCACGAGCACACTTGCAACCATGGCGAGGATGCTCTCCTGCGAGGATGCGGTAAGGTTAAAGTGCAGATCGAAGCTTTGGAGGAACCATATGATTATGGTGGCTATAAGGATTATCGAAAACGCGCGCTGAAGGAAATCCTTCGCCTTTTCCCATAAAAGCTGCAGTACGTTCTTTGCCCCCGGAAGCCTGTAATTGGGAAGCTCCATAACGAAGGGCACGGGCTCGCCGCGAAACAGCGTATTCTTAAAGGCAAACGCCATTATAACGCCCACCGCCATGCCTATGACGTAGAGGCCTATCATTACGAGTGCCGCGGTCTTCGGGAAAAAGGCCGCCGCAAAAAAGCCGTATATGGGCAGCTTTGCGGAGCAGCTCATGAAGGGCGTCAAAAGTATGGTCATCTTCCTGTCGCGTTCGCTTGGCAGGGTCCGGCTCGACATTACGGCGGGCACGGTGCAGCCGAAGCCGATGAGCATCGGCACGATGCTTCGTCCCGAAAGACCCATCTTTCTGAATATCTTGTCCATAACGAAGGCAACGCGGGCTATGTATCCGCTGTCCTCAAGTATGGATAAAAAGAAGAACAGCACGACGATTATGGGCAAAAAGGAAAGCACGCTTCCCACGCCCATGAATATGCCGTTTATTATAAGCCCATGGAGCACCTCGTTCACGCCGCCCGCCGTAAGCGCCGCGTCCGCCGCCGCCGTAAGCGCGTCTATGCCCGCGGCCAGAAGGTCCTGAAGGAACGCGCCGATTACATTGAAGGTAAGAAAGAACACAAGCCCCATTATGCCTATAAATACAGGGATGGCCGTATACTTTCCCGTAAGTATTCCGTCTATTTTCTGACTTCTTACGTATTCGCGGCTTTTTTTCGGCTTTACAACGCAGGCGGCGCACACCTTCTCTATGAACTGAAAGCGCATCTCCGCTATTGCCGCGCTCCTGTCAAGGCCGCGCTCCTTTTCCATCTGTAAAACTATATGGGAAAGAAGCTCCTTCTCGTTCTGGTCGAGCTTTAATCTTTCCATTACGATATCGTCGCCCTCGATGAGCTTTTCCGCGGCGAAGCGCACGGGCAGCCCCGCCATTTTGGCGTGATCCTCTATGAGATGGATGACCGCGTGAAGACAGCGGTGCACAGCGCCGCCGTGGGCGTCCCTGTCGCAGAAGTCCTGCCTGAGCGGACGCTCCTCAAAACGCGCCACATGCACAGCGTGGCGAACAAGTTCGCTTACTCCCTGGTTCTTTGCCGCGGAGATGGGCACCACGGGCACTCCCAGCATGGCCTCCATCGTGTTTATATCGATGCTGCCGCCGTTACCGTATACCTCGTCCATCATGTTAAGCGCAACGACTATGGGCGTGTCCATCTGAAGAAGCTGCATCGTAAGATAGAGGTTTCTTTCTATGTTCGTCGCGTCCACTATGTTTATTATTGCTCTGGGCTTTTCCGACAGCACGAACTCGCGGGAGATTATCTCCTCGCTGCTGTACGGCGACATTGAATATATGCCGGGCAGGTCGGTTATGAGCGTGTCGGGATATCCCCTTATAACGCCGTCCTTTCTGTCCACCGTTACTCCGGGGAAGTTGCCCACATGCTGGCTTGCGCCCGTGAGCTGATTGAACAGCGTCGTTTTGCCGCTGTTCTGATTGCCCACCAGCGCATATGTAAGCTTTGTGCCCGCGGGAAGGGGCGAGCCGTGCTCCTTGAAGTGGGTCTTGTTGAGTTCGCCCAAGCCTGGGTGGCTCGAAGCCTTCGGCTTCTCGGGCTTATGCTCC
>JAFOLN010000366.1 GCA_017419325.1 Clostridia bacterium | reverse complement strand
TTAAACATTTTTTCTTTTTTAGAACCACGGTTCTAAAGACTTTGGTCGCCTGCCGGCGGGGCCTACTTTTGTAACCTCAGACCACCCCAAAAAATACGCGCAGCGGATTTTTTGGGGTGGTTCAGCAAGGGAGCCTTTTTTTGGAAGTCTTGTTCTTGCCGGAGGCGCGGCGCAGGAGATTCTTCGCTTCGCTCAGAATGACATGATGGGGTGACTTCCTGCGATAAGAGGAGACGTAGCGCGACTCGAAATTAGTACGCGACACCTCATCCGTCGCGCCTTCGGCGCGCCACCTTCCCCTTAAGGGGAAGGCTTTTTTGGGGTGGTTCAGCAAGGAAGGCTTTCGGGGTGCTCTCCGGGAAATACGCGCAGCGGAATTTTCAGGGCGGTAAAAATTAACCGGGGTTAAAGAAGCAAACTTTGTTATTAACATAGTTTACCCCGGTTAAGAGGCTTAATAACCGGGTTTAGGGAATTAACAAAGTTAAGGGTGAGCCGTTTATACCCAAAAAAGCAAACCGGGTTAATATTAACTTTGTTTGCGCCGTAAACCGAATCAATACGCGGTTACCGACGTTAAGGCTTACGAAAAAAGAAGTGCCGAAGGCTTTTGCCTTCGGCTTTGTTTATATTGCCGGGGTGCGGCTCTTTTTAAAGAGCCATAGCATTATGTAAACCGAGAACACGAACGCCGCCGTGACGGCTATGCTTATCATGCCGTTTTTGTAGAATGCCGCCATGAGCGCCGTGAACGCGGCGGCGGCGACGGCCAGCTTTGCGTAAAACCTGCCCGTGGCGCGAAGGCTCTCCTTCGCGTAGTTCTCCAATAGGAAGAGGAACATAAAGTATACTAAAAACGATACCACAAGGAACGTGTTCTTCGGTATGGCGCTTATTTCCGGCTCCCGCATGAACTCCAGCGCCACGGTGAGGTTGTTTAAGGCCGTTATGAGAAAGACGTGGAGCATCATGTAGCCCGAGTCGCCCGCCCGCATCTCGCGGTCTATTATGTGGTCGTAGACGAAGCCGTAGCTTAAAAAGAGACCCACGACTATGAGAAAGCCCATGGCGGAGAAATAAATGTTTCTAAGTGTTATGCCTCCCTCAAAGTAGCCCGCGATGCCGATTATCATTTCACCGAAGGAGAACACCACATATAGCATGACGCGCTCCGTAAGGTGGGAAAAGTCCAGCGGCCCCAAAAGGTTGGAGCGGCGCGTTACGGCGGCGGCTATGACGCCGTAGACCACGGCAACGGGCGAAAGCGGCAGCCGTGTTGCAAAAAACAGGGGAATGGACGCAAATATTATGGCCGCCTCGATGAACAGGTTTATTATATCCCGCTTCATCTGCGCGTCCTCCCACGGGCGAAGGCCGCCGTTCTTTTTAAGTATTATGAGATACTGCACCGCCAGGTTCACCATGATGAGCGCCCAGGCCGTGTTGTAGCGGACGTAGTGGGTCTGCCACTCCACGCGGGTGCCGTCGGCCATGTAGTAGAGAAGATACATGGTTATAAGCAGCCCCACATACTGCGCCGCGCCCACCGCGCCGTGGCGGTTTATGAAAACGATGGTAAAGTACCATATATGAAGCGCGATGACGGTGGTGAGTATATACGTAAGATATGCATCGGCTCCGATGAAACCGTCATGCACCGAATGGAGGAGGGAGTTGTTCCGCCCGACTATATATACGAAGATGAGGTCGAATATGAGCTCTATATATTCCACCTTTTTTTCGTCGGCCCCGCCGACTTCGAAATGCGACATGATAAAAGGTCTCCTTTTTTAGAAAATACAAGTAAAAAAACGGGCGGTAACCGCCCGTTTTTCGCGTTTTAATCGTGCGCCTTCCAGGAGTTCAAGACCTTTGCCACCTTCGCGCTCTGATGATCAACAAGCTCGCTTCTTCCACGGTCGAGGGCGGCTATTGCCGCGATGTCCTCGGCGTCAAGCTTAAAGTCCCAGATATTGAAGTTCTCCTCGATGCGCTCGCGGTGAACCGACTTCGGGATGACGACTACCTTTCTGTCCACGTTCCAGCGAAGCACCACCTGCGCCACGCTCTTGTTATGCTTCTTTGCTATCTTTACAAGCGTTTCGTTCTCGAAAATGCCCAGCTTCGCCTCCGCAAGCGGGCCCCACGCCTCATGCTGGGTGCCGTATTCCGCCATTGCCTCGCGCAGCGTGTTCTGCTGGAAGAAGGGGTGGGTCTCCACCTGGTTCACGGCGGGCACTATGTCGCTGTTTACGGTTATGTCAACGTAGCGGGCGTCGTTGAAGTTGCTTACGCCTATGGCGCGGACGCGCCCGTCGCGGTAAAGCTTCTCCATGGCGCGCCAGGAGCCGTAATAGTCGCCGAAGGGCTGGTGGATGAGGTATAAGTCCACATAATCGAGGCCCAGCTTCTCAAGGGAGGCCTCATATGCCTTCTTCGCGTTCTCCTCGCCCGCGTCCTGTATCCATACCTTTGTGGTGATGAAAAGCTCGTCCCGCGGGATGCCGCTTTTCTTTATGGCCGCGCCCACGGCCTCCTCGTTCTTGTATATGGCCGCCGTGTCGATAAGACGGTAGCCCGCCGAGAGCGCCCACGATACCGACCGCTCGCATTCCTCAAGGTCGCTTACAAGATATACGCCGAAGCCCACGAGGGGCATCTTTACGCCGTTGTTCAGGGTTACAAATTCCATACCTTCGCCTCCGTTTTATTATTATTTGTAATTTTATTGTAATGCAAATAAAGCTTTTTCACAATATTTTTTTATATTTTTCGCGTTCGACCCCGAAATTTGCGGCGCGGCGGACGAATTATATAGCGTAAGGAAAAAATGCCGCGCATTTGTCGGCTTTTATGAATTTTTTAAGGAGGCATCAAATAATGAAAATGAAAAAACGCAAAACAGCATCAATTATCGCGGCTTCGCTTGCGGCGGCCATGCTTGTATCCATGGCGCCCGCGTCCGCGCTTGCGGCGGGGTCTTTGCCCGCGTCCGCGGCCACATTCACATTCACCGAGAGCGGCGTTACCGCGTCGGGGGCTCAGAGCGGCTATAACATAAGCGGCACCGAGCTTACCATAAACGAAAGCGGCGTATATACCGTGACGGGCGCGTGCTCCGAGGGCAGTGTCACCGTAAAGAAGGAGACGGGCAATGTTACGCTGGTCTTAAAGGATTTAAGCCTTGAAAGCTCCGTTACGGCCCCGCTCGTTTGCGGAAAGACTAACGACGTGACGCTCTGTGTTTCGGGCAGCGTCAGCCTTACAAACAGCGAGGATATCGCAAACGAGGAAAGCGAGGATTTCGAGGGCGCGGCCGTAAAGGTGAAGTCCGGCGCGTCGCTCACCGTTGAGGGAGACGGCACCCTGAACGTATACGGAAGCTGCAAGAACGGCATAAAGGGCGCGGCTCTTTCCACCATAACCGTTGAGAGCGGCAATATAAACATTGACGCGGAGAATAACGGCCTTGCGGGCGACCATAAGATAATCGTAAACGGCGGCACGCTTGACATAACGGCGGGCAACGAGGGCATAAAGGCAAGCCCCGACGATGACGACGCGGAGTCGGCGGGCGACATCTCGATAAACGGCGGCACGGTGAGCGTTTCCGCGGCGGACGACGCCGTACACGCCGACGGCGATCTCTACATCGGCGGCGGTGCGATTACATTATCGGCGGGCGACGACGCGATGAAGGCGGAGTATGACCTTACGGTGGACGGCGGCGACATCACCGTGACGAAGTGCTATGAGGGCATCGAGGGCGCGACAGTTACCTTAAACGGCGGCACGGCTAAGGTGACCGCGTCCGACGACGGCATAAACGCGGCGAACGGCGACCTTACAAATTACGATTTCGCGCTTACCGTAAACGGCGGCACCTGGTATGTTAACGCGGGCGGCGACGGCCTCGACTCAAACGGCACCATAACGGTGAACGACGGCACGGTGGAGGTATTCGGCTCCGAAAACAACGGAAACGGCGCGCTCGACTCCATGAGCGGCGTCACCGTAAACGGCGGCACGCTCTTTGCGGCAGGCATGTCGGGCATGGCCGAGACCGTAAGCTCCGGCACTTATGTGGCATTCGGCGCGGGCGCCATGGGCATGGGCGGCATGCAGCCCGGCAATATGGGCGGCATGGGCCAGAGACCCGGCATGGGCAATACGCAGCAGCAGTCCGAGGGTACCGAGAGCGTGACCGGGCAGCAGAGCGGGAACACGCAGGGCATGAATCAGAGACCTCCCATGGGCAGCATGGGCGAAATGCCGCAGGGCGGCATGCCCGGTATGGACGGACAGGCACCGCAGGACGGCACGAATGCCATGAATCAGAGACCACCCGTGGGTGGTATGGGTGAAATGCCTCAGAGAGGCATGAGCGGTATGCCCGGCATGGACGGACAGGCACCGCAGGACGGCACGAATACCATGAATCAGAGACCCGGCAGAGGCAATATGGGCGAAATGCCGCAGGGCGGCATGAACGGTATGCCCGGCATGAACGGACAGGCACCGCAGGACGGCACGAATACCATGAATCAGAGACCCGCCATGGGCGGTATGGGCGAAATGCCCCAGGGCGGCATGAACGGTATGCCCGGCATGAACGCACAGCCCGGTACGGACGCGCAGGCGCCCCAAAGCGAAGCGGGCGTACAGCTTTTCGGCATTGAAGAGAGCGGCTCGTCCTTCGCGGCAGGCGGTATGAATCAGAGACCCGCCATGGGACAGCAGAGCGAGGGCATGAACGGCATAGGACAGCAGCCCGCCATGGGCAATATGGGCGAAGGTATGAACACTCAGCCCGGCATGAACGGCGGCGCAGGCGGCGTGAGCATTTCGGCGGGCAGCACCGTGGTCATAAAGGACGCGTCCGGCAATACGCTTTACACCGCGACGGCTCCGAAGAGCGTAAACAGCGTGGTGTTCGCGTCCGACGGGCTTAAGGCGGGCGAGACGTATACGATTTATGTAAACGGAAGCGAAGCGGCGTCGGCCGAGGCCGTAACGGGAAGCGGATTCTCCGGCGGCATGGGCATGGGCGGTCAGCCCGGCGGTATGG
>JAFOLN010000365.1 GCA_017419325.1 Clostridia bacterium | reverse complement strand
GGGAAAGCCGGGATGATTATACTTTTATGATATAACGCCCGGATGAAAAATGCAAGGGAGAATCGGGGGTAGGGGACGCGGCAGCGCTCATTGCCTTCTTAAGGTTCAAGTCCTGTCACAACATAAAAAAGACCGCCATGCCCCCGATGGGGCACGTCGGCCTTTGGTGCGGGTGACAGGATTTGAACCTGCACGCGTGGGCACAAGAACCTAAATCTTGCGTGTCTGCCAATTTCACCACACCCGCGTATGATACGATTTTACTATGACCGGCGGGCGCTGTCAAGCGCGGCGGGGCGGGGAGCGGCGGTCTTTTCGCCCTTTTGATCCCTTTTGGCCGGGGCGATCCTTATAGCTTCGCTTCGCGTCGGGGGAGACGAGCTTCCCCGCGCCGTGACCAATGAGGTCATAGCGGCCCGCGGCCTTAAGCGCGGCGATGACGCGTTCGCGGTTCTCCTCGCGGCCGAACTGCAAAAGCGCGCGCTGCATGGCCTTCTCCTCGCGGGTGCGGGGGACGAATACCTCCCTGCCCGTCATGGGGTCTATGCCGGAATAATACGCCGCCGTCGCCATGGTGCCGGGGGTGGGGTAAAAATCCTGCACCTGCTCGGGCGACATGTGCTTTTTCTTAAGATAAAGCGCAAGCTCCACCGCGTCGGAAAGCTCGCTTCCAGGGTGGGACGACATGAGATACGGCACAAGGTACTGGTCCATGCCGAATTTTTTGTTAAGACGCCCGTATTCCGAAACGAAGGACTCGTATACGGAGAACGGCGGCTTTCCCATGCAGTATAAAACGCGGTCGCTGCAATGCTCCGGCGCGACCTTGAGCTGTCCGCTTATATGGTACCTTACAAGATCCTCGAAAAAGCGCCTGTCGTCGTCCAGCATGAGATAATCAAAGCGTATGCCGGAGCGGATGAACACCTTTTTTATGCCGTCGATGCGCCGAAGCTTCCGAAGGAGCTCGTCGTAGCTTTTATGGGTCACGTTGAGATTGGGGCAGGGCTTCGGCGTAAGACAGCGCCTGTCCTTGCACATGCCGTGCTCCTTCTGGCGGTCGCAGGAGGGGACGTGGAAGTTGGCCGTGGGGCCGCCCACGTCGGAGATGTACCCCTTGAAGCGGGGATTTTTTAAGAACGACTTCGCCTCCGCGATGACCGATTCGTCGGAGCGCGTTGAAATCATGCGTCCCTGATGAAAGGCGAGGGAGCAGAAGGCGCAGGCGCCGAAGCAGCCCCGGTTCACCGTTATGGAGAATTCCACCTCTTTTATTGCGGGAACGCCGCCCTGCGCCTCATACGAGGGGTGATACGTGCGCTCGTAGGGCAGGGCGTACACCGCGTCCATCTCGGGGGTCGTAAGCGGCGGCTGGGGCGGGTACTGTATGAGGAAGCGTTTGCCGTGCTTCTGAACCACGGTGCGCCCGCGCACGGGGTCGTGCTCGTCCGACTGGAGCTTAAAGGACTTCGCGTAGGCGCGCTTGTCCGTGGACACCTTCTCAAAGGAGTCGCAGTAGACCACCTTATCCGAGGCGGGCGGCGCGCTTTGGCGCACGACGCAGGTGCCGCGTATGCCCTCCATATCGCGGATGCTTTCTCCCGCCTTTACGCGGCGGGCAATCTCAAGTATCTGACGCTCGCCCATGCCGTACATGAGAAGGTCGGCGCCGGAATCTATGAGGATTGAATGACGCACCCTGTCGTCCCAGTAGTCGTAATGGGCGAAGCGCCTCAGCGACGCCTCAAGGCCGCCGATGGCCACGGGCACGTCGGGGTAGGCCTCGCGTATTTTGTTCGTGTATACAATGACGGCGCGGTCGGGACGTCCGAAGCCCTTGCCGCCCGGGGCGTACAGATCGTCGCTTCGCACGCGCTTTGCCGCGGTATAATTCGATACCATTGAGTCAATGGCTCCGCTCGACACCATAAAGCCGTATCTCGGACGGCCGAGCACCCTGAAGCTGTCCGCCGACTTGTAGTCGGGGCGGGCGATAATGCCCACGGTGAAGCCGCAGGACTCCAGAAGGCGCGAGATTATTGCGATGCCGAAGGAAGGATGGTCAACATATGCGTCGCCCGTTACCACGATGAAGTCGCAGTAATATTTGCCCATGGCGTTCAGTTCTTCTTTTGTCACAGGTAAAAATGCCATCCCTTTGTCTCCTTTGAAAGATACTTAAAACGCCGCAGGCGAACCTGCGGCGTTTTTTTGTTTACCAGTCGCTTTGAGCCATTTTCTTTTCCATGAGATCCTGCTTCGACAGCAGTACCTTTCGCGGCTTCGAGCCCTCGTAAGGCCCTACTATGCCGCGCTGCTCCATCTGGTCGACTATGCGGGCCGCTCTTGCGTAGCCGAGCTTCAGCTTTCTCTGAAGAAGCGACACAGACGCCATCTCCGCCTCAACGACTATCTCGATAGCCGCTTCCAGCATTTCGTCGGCCGCGTCAACGTCCTCGCCGCTGCCGTTCTGATGAGCGCCGCCCTTGCCCTTCTGACCTATGACGCTCTCCTTTTCGATATCGTCAAGGATGCCCTGGTCGTAGGTGACCTCCTTCTGTTGCGACTGCTTTATAAAGTCCACCACGGCTTCTATCTCGCCGTCGCTTACGAAGCAGCCCTGTATGCGTATGGGCTTCGGCGCGCCGATGGGGGAGTAGAGCATGTCGCCCTTGCCGAGAAGCTTCTCCGCGCCGCCCATGTCAAGTATGGTGCGGCTGTCAACCTGGCTCGATACGGCGAAGGATATTCTCGAGGGGATGTTTGCCTTTATAAGGCCGGTGATAACGTCCACAGACGGGCGCTGGGTCGCGATAACAAGGTGCATGCCCGCCGCGCGCGCCATCTGCGCCAGACGGCATATGGAATCCTCGACCTCGTTGGGCGCGGCCATCATAAGGTCGGCAAGCTCGTCTATGATTATGACTATCTGCGGGAGCGGCTTTACGGAGGAGTCGCCCTTCTTCGCTATGGCCTCGTTATACGATTTTAAGTCGCGCACGTTGTTCTCTGAGAACAGCTTGTAGCGGCCGAGCATCTCGTTTACCGCCCATCTTAACGCGCCCGCCGCCTTTTTCGGGTCGGTGACTACGGGGATGAGAAGGTGCGGGATGCTGTTGTATACGCCAAGCTCCACCACCTTCGGGTCGACCAGAAGAAGGCGTACCTCGTCCGGCGTTGATTTGTAGAGCAGGCTCATTATCATGGTGTTTATGCATACGGATTTACCGCTGCCCGTCGCGCCCGCGATGAGCATATGCGGCATTTTCGCAATGTCGCCCACCATGACGCTGCCGGAAACGTCCTTTCCCAGGGCATAGGTGAGGCGGCTCTTCTGCCCGATAAACTCGGGCGAGGTTATTATGTCGCGCAGGTATACGTTGGAGGTGACGCGGTTCGGCACCTCGATGCCCACGGCGGCCTTGCCGGGGATGGGAGCCTCTATGCGGACGCCCGCCGTGGCGAGGTTTAAGGCGATGTCGTCGGAGAGGTTTACTATCTTCGACACCTTTACGCCCGCGCTGGGCTGAAGCTCATACCGCGTGACCGTGGGGCCGCGGGAAACGTCCACTATCTGCGTCGATACGTTGAAGTTGTTTAAGGTCTCCACGAGCTTTGTTGCCGTGGAGCGAAGCTCGTCCGATACGTCGTGGCTCATACGCGAGGTGTCCTGCTTTAAAAGCGTGATGGGCGGATATACGTATTCGGGCTCTTTGGGAGCGTCCGGCGCTTCGCTGTTTACAAGGTTTGCGATTGAGGGGGCGGGGGAGGCTGTGTCCTTGGGCGCGGCGGGGGCTTCGTGCTTTGCGTTGTCGCTTAAAGCCTGCGCTTCCTGTGCCGAGGCCGACGCTCCCGATGAATGCGCCGCGGCTTCAAGCTCGCTTTGCGCCTCACGGGCCGCCATTTCACCCTCTATTGCCTCCAGTTTTTTGGCCTCGGCCGCTTTTTTTGAGAATTCCGCAACCTTTGCGTCAAATTCCTCGGTGGAAAGGTTTGTGAATTTATGCTTTGGCTTCGCGCCCTTGACGACCTCGGGGCTCTCTCCCATATCGCGGTCGCGCTTGGCGGCTTCGACCATTTCGTCGCTTATGGGCGTGAACTTGTAGTCGTCCTCAAGCTCTATGTCTATCCTCGGGCGCTGGGGCTGTTTTCTGTGGAAGATGCGGGGCTGGGGCTGGGGACGAAGCGGTCTTACCGCCGCCTCCTCGCGCCGTCTTATCTCGTTTTGCGCCTCGCGCTCCTTCTTTTCGGCCTCGCGCCGCTTTAACAGCTCAACGTCCTCGCGGTCGCGTATCGCCTTCTTTTCGCCGCGCTGCTTAAAGAACTTGTAGATGGCAAGGGGCGTTGCGCCCGTAAGTATCATAAGCGCGACTATGAGCACAACGATTATGACGATGACGGAGCCCGTTTTCCCTAAAAGCGGCATGAGTATCATTGTTATAACGCCGCCTATAAAGCCGCCGGATATCCCGCGGCCGCCCGAGGCGTAGAACGCCGCGACGTTTTCGCCGAACGTGCCGGTAAGCTCGGAGTAGGGCGTGAACGTATGAATGAACGCCGCCAGCATGCATATTATTATTATGGCCATCGCGGTCTTGACCCTTATGCCCTTGTGGGTCTCGCGCATGACTAAAAGTATGCCGAAGTAGATGAGGAAGAAGGGCACGGTATATGCCGCGCCGCCCGTTATGCCCATGAGCACCGTCTTTATGGTGCTTCCGACCGCGCCCATGGAATCAATGAAGAGACAAAGCAGTATGAAAACGCCTATCAGCATGATAAGTATGCCCTTAAAGGCGCGCTTTACCTGCTTGTTCGTCTGCTCCTTGTTCTGAGCGGGCTTTCGCTTCCTCGGAGACGGGCTTTTTGGGGCCTGCGGCCTCGGCGCGCTCCGCGAAGACGAACCGGACTTTGATGCGGTATTCTTAGGTTGAGCTTTCTGATTGCTCTGAGCCATTTTTCAATGAACCTCCGACTCATGTGTAGTAATCTATATATTAACATAACTTTTGATAAAATGCAATATGTAAAGCCGAAGGTTTAGACCCCCTTGGGGAGGGGTTCTTAAGATTCCCGCCCGACGCGGGAGCGGGGTGGGCGTTCATACGCCGAAGGCGTATCTCATCGCGCGAGAGCGCGATATCACACCGAAGGTATATCATCCGCTCCCTCGGGAGCGGATACCATTTTAAAAAGCTTGTTTCTGAAGACTTTAAAATTTCTTTTTGCAAATCTGCAAAGCCCTATTCTCTGCTCTGACAACATTTCTTTATTAGAACCAAGGTTCTAAGACCCCGTTTCGCCTGCCGGCGGGGCCTACTTTTGGTCTTCGAAGCGTCTCGCTATGAGGCATCATTCAAGACTGTTTTGCCACCAATTGGCGCTGTCGCGCCCGTGACTTCGGTGCCCGATGAGAGTTATGCGGGATTTGGTAAGAAGCTTTTTTATATTTTTCCCGCCCGCGTTTTATGGTATAATCGTTTG
>JAFOLN010000364.1 GCA_017419325.1 Clostridia bacterium | reverse complement strand
GGTATATTACAAGCTTCGCGGGATGAAGGGAGTTTATTATCTCGCGCCCCTTCCTGTTGTTTAAAAAGAGCAGGTTAAAAAGGGCAAGATCGATTTTCTCCTTCTTTAAGTCCTCATAGAGCTTACAGTCCATTATGGGCGAATCGGCGGCAAGCAGGATGTTCTTGCCGCCTGCCGAGAAGAGGAACGTATAATGGAACACCTTATTGAACTTGTCACCGCCGTCGTGGCGGCTGTGGTAGCACTTGAGGCTCACCCCGTCCGAAAGCTCCACCGTCGTCATCTCGTCAAGGGGCACGTTTGGCTCCTCGTAGGGAATCTCAAGGGCATTGAGGTTCAGCTTGAACGCCACGGTGCGCTTGAAGGGGTCGTGGGGCAGCACGATATGGGCGGGGCGGTGGTGCGACAGGTATTCAAGGTTCTTCTGAAAGTCAATGTGGTCGTTGTGATAATGGGAATACGCAAGAAGCTCCGCGTCCGCGAAAATCCCCCGCGAATTTACGAGGTCGGAAAGAACCTCGTCGGGCGGGGCGGAGAAATATGGGTTGCCCGTCTGTATGGCGTCGAAAAGAAAACGCCGTCCGCGGTACTCGATAAGCACGCCCGCGTTTGCTATGGATGTTACCGTAACTTTATCTTCCATCTTCAAAAAACCTCAATCCTTACATTAAAATGTGCCGCCTTTTGGGCGGCACACTTAATAATACCGTTTTAAATAAATCTTACAGCTTGAAGAAGCCGCGTCTTACAGCTTCGTTCATAACGGTTGCAAGCTCTGCTCTCAGCGGGCCGTCTCTCGTGACCTTAACTGCGATCTCGTCGCCTGCCTTGAAGGCAACGGTGCGCTCGCCGTCGAGGGCGATGGTGCCGTTGTAGTCCTTCTTGAATACGTAGGGCTTGTCAAGCTCCAGCTTCTGGGGAGCCTCGACCTGCATGGGAACGATCTTGCCGGGCTCGAACTGAGGACGGATCTTCACGTCGCCCCGGCCTACTATCGTGCGCCAGCCGAAATCGTCGTCGTCGTTGCAGAATACCTGGCAGCCGATGATGGAGGAGAAGCCGATTGCAACGCTTCTCGTGCGGCATACCATGATATCTTCTATTTCCTCTATCTTCCACACTGCCTTGGAGCCGGTGAAGGGGTTCTTGCAGATGAGCACGTCAACGGTAGCTATATCCTTGAACTCGCCGTTTACATAAATCTCAAGCTGCTTGTCGCGGATAATGCCGGGGATGTCGTAGCCGTAGGTTGCGATGAAAGCAGCCGCGGTGCCGACGGAGGTACCCTCGGAGAAGGTGGGGTATACGTTGTTCGTACCGGTGGATACGGCGATAATCGGGATGTTCTTCGTTGCCTTTGCGGCAAGACGGTTCGTGCCGTCGCCGCCCATAACGATGAGCACCTGAACGCCCAGCTTTTCCATTTCCTTAATGGAGTCGATGGTGTCCTGCGGCTTGTCGATGGGGAAAACGGTGTCAATGATATGGATGTTGTTCTTTGCTCCGTGGGTGCTTAAAACCTTTGCTACTATGTTGGAATTAAGACGATAGCTGTCAGGCATGAGGTAGATGTTGTCAACATCGAATGCCTGAAGGCTCAGGATCATTCTCGTTACCATGTTCTCCTTTTCGGGGTTCGTTACCGAAAAAGCGAAGGAGGTAAAACGTCTGATATCTCTTCCTGAAAAGGGGTTTGCGATGATACCGATATTCTTCATTTTCTAAGCTCCATTCTCCGGCAAATGTTTCGTAGTATAGTTTTTTATAAGCTCGCAGCCGGTAGGCGAGTCTATCGGCGGAACGCTCGTTTTGTCGTTCCGTAAGCACGATAATACACTTACTAAAATCTTACACCAAAGCCGCCCGATTGTCAAGAACCGCGCTTTTTAAATTTGCGAAAAAAACAAAAAGAAAAAATTGGCGTACAAACAGATTTTTTATTGAAAAAAGGCAGAGTTTGCGGTAGAATATACGAGGAAATTATGTAAAGAGGAGTGGCATATGGCTGAAAGAAGTGGAAAAAAAGCAGAATACCGCAGCGCCCGTCGCTCCAGACGTATGATAAAGACAGCATTTCTGGAGCTTCTGCGGGAAAAGGAGTTAAAGAAAATAACGGTGACCGACATTGTGAACCGCTGCGGACTGAACCGCGGCACGTTCTACTCCCATTATACGGGCGTTTCGGCGGTCATTGAGCAGATTGAGAACGAGCTTATAGCCGCAATTGAGGACGTGCTTGAGCCGCCGATAAACGACAGCGAGCGCACGGTGAACTATCTTCTTAAAAAGTTTACCGAGCTTTTAAAGTCGGATGTTGAATATTACCGCCTTGTGGTAAACTGCGGCGGCGAGCAGTTCGCGTCGAAGTTTCGCGATTTCCTTCTTGCAAGGATGAAAAAAGGCGACCTGCTTGTCCATAAGGAGCTCTCCGAGGTGGAGGCGCAGTTCATGATAGGCGGTTTCGTTGCGGTTTACCTGAACTGGTTTCAGGGCAAGACCGACTGCACCCTTGAGGAGCTTGGCATGGCGGTGGATTCAATAATAAGAACGAGCGCGCAGCGAAGTAGACCGGGGAAAAAATTTTCTTGATTTATGCTCCGTTTGGTGATATAATACAAAAAATAAGCATGGAATATGTTTCTATCAGAAACTTTTGCAAATAAAGAGTACAACGGAGTTTTTATATGAAAATACAGGAATCTGCGGAAAACTATCTCGAAACGATACTCATGCTCAAGGAAAAGCGGGGAGCGGTGCGCTCAATTGACGTTGCGAACGAGCTGGGCTTCTCCAAACCGAGCGTTTCGGTGGCGATGAAGCATTTAAGAGAGAGCGGCCATGTTACGGTGGACGAGGGAGGCTTTATTTCGCTTACGGAAAAGGGAAACGCCATCGCGTCCGCCATATATGAGCGTCACTGCGTCATAGCCGAGCTGCTTATGCGCATAGGAGTGAGCGAGGAGACCGCCTTCGAGGACGCCTGCAAGGTGGAGCACAAGATAAGCGAGGAGACCTTCGACAGGATGCGCGAGTGCTATAAGAAGATAATGAAAAAAGACGGCTGAGAGCCGTCTTTTTTTATAAAAGAACCGCCCGGGGGGCGGTTCTTTGCTTTTTTTCAGTCGAGCGCCGCGTATACGGCGTTTATGATGCGGGGATGGGTGTACCAGTCGAGGTTCTTGTCGTTCGGGAGGCACTGATGGGCGTAAACTATGGAAAGACGCTCCCCCGTGTCCGCGAGGGTGCGCGTGCCCGCCATGCCCGACCAGCCGAAGGCGTCCGGCGCGCAGAGTCCCGCCGCCGCGGCGTCGGTTATCATGCTCACGCCGAGGCCGTAGCCGTGCCCCTTAAGCTGCGGCCAGCGGTAAAGCGTATTGTGAAGTCCCCTCGTCTGCTCGGGGGTGAGGTGGTTTTTACGCATAAGGTCAACGGTGTGACGCCCGAGAATCTTTACGTCGCCGAGGCGGCCGCCGCACGCGAGCATGCTCATGAACTTCGAGTAGTCGCCCACGGTGGACAGAAGTCCCTGACCGCCCATGTCGCAAACGAAGGCGGGCTCATAGTAGGCGTCGGCGCGGCTTTGGTACCGTTTCAGTTCGCCGTTCTCCCTGTTGTAGACGGCGCAGAGGCGCTCCTTCTGAGTGCCCTTAAAGGAGAAGGACGTCTCGTCCATGCCGAGGGGGCCCGTTATTTCGTCATGCACGAACTGCCCCAGCGTCTTTCCCGACCAGACCTCGACGAGCCTGCCGAGAAGGTCTATGCTCAGCCCGTAGTGGAAGCGCGTTCCCGGCTCGTAAAGAAGCGGCACCTCGGCGGCGATGGCCTTCATCAGCGTTTCAAGCGTATACGGCCCCTTTTTCATAAGGCCGCCCTGAACCTCTAAAAGCTTTTGCTGCGTCTTGTTGAGCGTTCCCGCGTATGTGAGTCCCGTGGTGTGGCGGAAGCAGTCGTGTACCGTGAGGGTGTTCTTCGCCGGGCGCAGGCTCTCCATAATGCCGTTGTCCTCGTAGGAGGCGACCTTTAAATCCGAAAACTCCGGCAGGTACTCCGATACCGGGTCGTCGAGAAGATAGACGCCCCGCTCGTACAGGATGAGAGCCGCCACGGCGGTCATCACCTTTGAGTCGGAAAACATTCTGTATACCGTGTCCGGGGCGATGGGGCGTCCGGCCTCAACGTCGGCCATGCCCTCGTAATGCTCGAACACTTTTTTGCCGTCAAGCGTCACCGTGATGGCGTTCCCGGCGGGGCCCGTCTCGGTGAGCCGCTTCATCAGCTGTTTTATATATGTGAAATCCATGGGGATTCTCCTTTCGTTATGTCTCGCGCACCGCTTCACGCGCCGGTGTTATGTAAACACGGCGC
>JAFOLN010000363.1 GCA_017419325.1 Clostridia bacterium | reverse complement strand
TCCTCCTGCTTTCTTTTTCTGTCGTCGAGCCAGTCGGAGGTCTTGTTGTAGGCGTCAAGATAGCTGTCTATGCTCGATCTCTGCCCCGCCGCGTTTCTCGGAGCCGCGGCCGACGTGCCGAAGGTGCGCGCGGAGGACGCGCTCTTTTTTCTTGTGCCCGCGCCGTATGCGCCGGCCGTGCTTCTCGTCTGCGTATGACCTGCCGCGCCGTATGTGCCGGCAGTGCTTTTCGTCTGCGCAAGTCCCGATGTGCCGTATGAGCGCTGCGTTATGGGTTCGCGGCGCACGGGAGCGCTTCCCGCGTATTCGCTTCTTTGCGGCTCGGGCCTTTTCGTTCTCGTTTCAGCCGCGGTTTTTTTCGGGGCGGGCTTTTTCGCCGCGTCCGTCTTTTTCGGGGATGAAAGCTTTTTGAATGTGTCCGCAAACGACGTTTTTTTCTTCTCGTTCTTTACACTCTTAGGCGCCTCGGGGCGGGGGCTTGCGGCCTTCGGCCTCCCGGGCATGCCGCTTTCGTTCCTCGGTCTTATCTTCGTCTCGCCCGCGGGCGTGGGATAATATTCATTTCTCGGCCTTGCGACATTACCCCTTTGTACCTTGGGATAATATTCGTTTCTCGGCCGTCTGGGAGCGTCGCCTCTCGGATATTCTTGCTTCTGATCGCTCATTATTACCTCCGTAGATCCCGGCCTTCACCAAACGGCGGGGATCTGCATAATATATACCACCCTACAAAAAACGAGGTGAGAAAATGGATAACTGCGGCAATTCCTGCCAAAGCGGCTGCCAGGGCTTATTCGGCAGTGAAAACACCTGGCTTGTCATCGCTCTGATAATCATCGTATTCGTGCTTTTAAACGGCGAAAACGACCGCTATTAAACAGAAAAAAGCGCGCGCAGACGAACGGACATATCTATGTCCGTTCGCGCTGTTTCGCGGGGTCGTATACCCCGCTCTGCGTTATTATAATGTCCGCTTTTATGTCATGGGCATCGTGATGCGCGTCGGCAACAAGGCACTCGTCGGGGCATATGCCGAGCTTAACGCCCCGAAAATCCTGTAAATATCTGTCGTAAAAGCCTTTGCCGTATCCCAGCCGATACCCCTGTTTATCATAGCAAAGCGCGGGGATTATTACAATATCAATATCTGTTTTTTCGACAATTTTTCCGTCCTCGGGCTCCATCGTCCCGAAATCGCTCTTTGTCATGCCCGAAAGTGAGTCTGTCTCTATCGCGTCCATGCGGCCGCTCTGATACGTTTTCGGCACGCACACCCGCTTGCCCTCGTGAATAAGCGAATTTATAAGCTCATGGGTCGAGACCTCCGTTCCGAAGGAAACGTAGCAAAATACCGTCTTCGCCTCCGTCATTTCGGGCAGGGAGAGCACCCGTCTTTTTATGGCTCTCGATATATTGTCAAGGCCGCGTATTTCTGCGCGGCGTTTTTTCATTTTTGTTCTAAGCGTCTTTTTGTCCATATCAGTCAAGCATCATGTTCATATAACACGTCCGTCCCTTTAAAAGAAAGGCCATGGCCTGCGCCGGCGTAAGCGCGTCCCCCTCGGGCGCGTCGGAAAGCTTTAAAGCCCTTCCGCCCCGAACGGAGTAGAGGCCGCTGTTTTCCGGAATGTCGCCGTCTCTCACGCTAAGTGTGAGACTCTCGTCCGGGTGCGCCGCCGCGTATGACGACAGCGCGTCAAAAAAGCGCACCGCGCGTATCATGCCGCGCCTGTATGCGTTCGCGCCGCCGCGTCCCGAAGGGCGCGATATTATGTCGGCCTTATCCGCGCCGCAAAGCTCTCCCGCGCGGGAGATGAGCGCCTCGCGCACGGCCGGGTCACGGGCGCAGAGCTCCTTTATAAGGCAGCTTCCCTCGCCTATGGCAAAGCACATTCCGTCCGGCGCGCCGTCCGTTTTATGAACAAGCACATGTCCCTTTCCCAGCCTGTGGTCGGTGAGCACCGCCGCAAAGTCGCGGCGGCTTTTCTTCATATGAAAGGGCTCGTCCTTAAAATATCCGCTGTAAAAGCGGTACAGTTCGTCATCGTCGCCGCATTCGCTCACCTCGCGGGCAAGCGGAGCCTTTTTATTTATGTAAACCTCATTCTTCTCAAGATAAAAAGCCTCGAAAAAGCCGAACCTCGCGTAATAATCGTAAAGCCAGTCCTCGGCGGGGATAAGCGTACAGAACGCTGTGCCGCTTTCGTACATTTTCCGAAGCGCCGCCTCCATGAGCGGGCGCATATAGCCGTGGCCGCGCTGCGCCCTGTCGGTTGCAACGCCCATGACATAGGAGGCTTTATGCTCCCCGCCCCAGAACGAAAAGCCGCACACGGGCATATGTATGGCCGACACAAGCGCGCCGCCCCGCTCCATAAGAATCACGCTTTCCGGCGTCGTCTTATATTTGAAGATGACCCCGTCTATATAAAAGTCCGGGTCGCCGAAGGTGTCGCGCCACAGGGCTTTGAGCGCCTCCGCGTCAGCGTCGTTCCACAGGCGTATCATAGCTTATACACCGCGATGTCCTTTGAAAGAATCTCAACGGGACGGTAGGAAAGCTTTGATTTTCTAAGACCCTCGTCGCCCAGATCCTCCTCGCGGTTCATATATTTATAGTCGGCGGCGCATATTTTCGCCATCTGCATGCAGATCATGGAATAAACGCCGTCGTATTTCGTTATTGCCTTTTCTATATGTACGTCGAAGGTGTCCTCCGATATGGCGGAGCCCACCGTATATGCCGCGGGCTCGTCGTCAACGTAAAGCACGACTCCCCTGACGGGCAGGTCAAAGAAGGCGTGCAAAACCCTTCTTACGGCGCACGTCTCGTCTCTTATGCCGGGATCGCCTTCGCAGTCGTTCTCGGCGCACCACTGATCCTGCACCAGCATGCAGTCATCTATGTTGTCGCGGTCTATCTCCTCGGCGCGCCACGCGTAGGTGGCCTGGAACTTGTTTATATGGTTCTTCTTGCCGTGAAGCTTCTTTCCGCTGTAGGTGGCAAGCTTTTCTCTTTCGTAAAGATAATCGTAGCCGTCGCGGTTCTCGATAAATTCAAAGGCGCCGCCCATAAGCTCCGTAAGGCTCTCCTTTACCTCCGCCGGAACGGAGACAAGCTTTAGCTGTATGTTCTGCGACTTTGCGTATGCGATAAGCGTATCCATCGCGGCCTTGAAGTCGCCTTCCCCCAAAGGCGGCAAAAAGGTGTAGTCCTCGGGCTTTTCACCCACGCGGATAAAGAGCATACCGTCGCATTCGGCGAACACGGTGCCGTATATGGTACACCACGCGTACATATTTACAAAGGAATAGTCGCAGATGCGGTATTTCTGAGCGTTCAGATATTTTGAGATGACCTCCATATCCGAAAGCTCAATTTTTTTAAACCGAAGGAGCGCTCGCTCCGCTTGTACCTGCTGCAATTTTTATAACCTCCCGTGAAATATCTTCTATTTTTCTTATTTGGCCTTCCCTTACACAGTTGACCCTTATCCATCCCAGACGGTCGGCCGCTTCAAGCGCCGCCTCGTGGCAGTCAAAAAGGTATTTTTTCGAGGCTTCGTGTATGTCGCGGCTCTCGGAGTTGTCTATTTTGTTTTTTCGTCCTTCCATAAGCTTTAACGAC
Source organism: Clostridia bacterium (assembly GCA_017419325.1). Taxonomy (GTDB): domain Bacteria; phylum Bacillota; class Clostridia; order Oscillospirales; family RGIG577; genus RGIG577. The sequence continues at coordinate 1,177 of JAFOLN010000363.1, read as the reverse complement.
ACCTCGGGAAGCACGTCAAGGAATATGACCGTATCGGGCTTTGGAAGCCCAAGCCGCCCGAACTCGTATTCGTAGAGCCAGTCGAAGTATTCCCGCCGTTCGCCGGGCGAAAGCTTCACTCCCTGATGAATGGCGTTCGACGTGGTGTAGCGGTCGGCTATCACCGTGCCGCCGCCCTCGTAAAACGATTTCCAGTATTTAAGGTAAGAGGCGCATCTGTCAACGGCGTAAAAGGACGAGGCCATATACGCGTTCACATCGGACGGGTCGTTTCCGAACTCGCCTCTCAGATACATTTTCACAAGCTCGCTTGACGGGTCGTCGTAATTGGGAAAGCTTATTTTCATCACGTTCTCTCCCCGCGCCTTCATGGCGGCGAAAAGAAGCTCGCACTGGGTCTGCTTTCCCGATGCGTCAAGCCCGTCTATGACTATAAGTTTTCCCATATTCAAAGCCCCCGGTAAAATTCTCTCATCTCTTTTGCCCGCCCGCAGGACATTTTGCCCTCGGTGCACGCGCCCCGGGCGCATCCCGGGCCCGCGTTCTTAAAAAGCGCGGGGGCCACGCGCTTTACCTCTTTAAGCATATCGACGGCAACGCCGCGTATCTCCCACTGGGCGCGATTGCAGCAGCGGAGCCTGAAGAAATTGTGAAGGCTTCTTGCGTTCATGGTGATTATCATCTTCGTTTCGCAGGCGTTCGGAAGAACGAACCGCGCGTCCTCTATGGCCTTTTTCGACGCGGCGCGCTTCGCCTCGCGCTCCGTTTTGCCCTCGGAGAGCATTGACTCGTAATGCGTCTTTTCAAGTATGTCCGCAAGCCTGTTGTAGCTTGCCTGCGCGTCCTCCATGGACTTTATGTATACCTTAAGAGCCTCCTCATCGGCGGCTATATGGGGCGGCACTATATACTCGAACTGCCCTTCCTTTACATATCTTTGCGACTTTACGCTGAACGACGCGATGCGGTGGCGCGTTATCTGCGCAAGCAGGCTTCTCGATACGCCTTCTATGAGAAATGTAAACGAAGCGTGCTCGATGGGGCTCTGGTGCCCCAGATCGGAGAGCATATCGATAAAGTCGGACGCGCTCTCGTCGTCAATGCCGGCCAGAAGCTCCTCGCCCGCGCTGCTTGAATAGCAAAGCTTTGCCGCCGCCGCAACGAGCCTCTGCGGCGC
>JAFOLN010000057.1 GCA_017419325.1 Clostridia bacterium | reverse complement strand
GGCGACGTTTATACGCTGCTCGGAAAAATATCCGAGGAGGTTCACCGCTTTGCCATAAGCTATCACAGGAGCACGCGCTCGAAAAAGACGCTCGTCACGGCGCTTGATTCCGTAAGCGGCGTGGGCGAGGTGAAGCGGGCGGCGCTCATAAAGCATTTCGGCAGCGTAAAGAAGATAAAAGAGGCCGACGTTTCGGAGATAGCAAGCGTAAAGGGCATAAACGAGACGCTTGCGCGGCGCATAAAAGAAAGTCTTTCGGGCGGTGAGGCAAAGTGAGAGTAATATCGGGCAGCGCGAAGGGCGTGCCCCTTAAAACGATTGCGGGCGACAGTACGCGCCCGACGACGGACAAGGTAAAAGAGGCCATGTTCAACGTGATACAGTTCGACATTGCCGGAGCAAGGGTGCTTGACGTGTTCGCGGGCAGCGGCGCGCTTGGCATTGAGGCGCTTTCCCGGGGCGCGAGGGCGGCCGTGTTCATAGACATAAACCGCGCGGCGGCGGGAATGATAAAGAAAAATCTCAGGGCGGCAAAGCTTGAAGAGAACGCGCAGGTGGTCACGGGCGACTGCTATAAGTACATAAGAGCCTACCGGGGAGAGCCCTTCGACATCGTATTTCTTGACCCTCCCTACGACAGAGAAGAAGTAAAAGATGTTTTTAGTGAATTATGTACTTGTAATATGCTGTCCGATACTGCTATAATACTATGTGAAACGAGACGCGAGGCTCTGCCCGAAAGCATAGGCAGGTTTTCGCGCCTTAAAAAGTATGTTTACGGTAATATAAACGTTACGGTATATACGGCCGGAGAGGCCGGACAGACCGTCAGTGATCCGGAGGTATCTTTACAATGAACATTGCGGTTTATCCTGGAAGCTTTGACCCGATAACGAACGGTCATCTTGATATAATAAGGAGAGCGTCCAGACTCTACGACAAGGTTGTGGTGGGCGTGCTTACGAATACGTCGAAGCGGCCCATGTTTGAAAAATCCCAGCGCGTCGATTTCATAAAGCGCTCCACCGCCGATCTGGGCAACGTAGAGGTGGCCTTCTTCGAGGGCCTTCTGGTCGATTTCTTAAGAAAAGAGAATGCAAAGGTCATAATCAAGGGCTTAAGAGCCACATCCGACTTCGAATATGAATTTCAGATGGCTCTTGTAAATAAACAGCTTTGTCCCGAGGTGGAAACGGTGTTCCTTTCCAGCAGCGAGAAGTTCACTTATTTAAGCTCAAGCGTGGTGCGCGAGATAGGCCGTCTGGGCGGCGACGTTTCCATGTTCGTGCCTCCGGAGATACTGGGGGACGTAAATCGGGCGATGCACGGCGAGTGATACAGATAAAAGAAAAAATGAGAAACAGAGGTGTGACAAATGGGCGTTGAAAAGCTTATAGATGAACTTGACAATATGATACAGGAGAGTACGCCGCTTCCCCTTTCCAGCGGCAAGTGCGTTATAGACAAGGACCGCGTAAGAGAGCTGATACAGGAGATAAAGGAGAACTTCCCCATCGAGATGCATCAGGCTCAGTCGGTAGTTGAGGAGAGGAACAACATCCTTGAAAGAGCCAACAAAGAAGCCGAGGATCTTATGAAGCGGGCGGAGACCCACGCGAAGAAGCTCATCTCCCAGGAGGAGATAGTGCGTCAGGCGGCGTCCCGCGCAAACGAGATAGTGACGCTTACGCAGAACCGCTCAAACGAGATAAAGCGCAATACGGCGGAGTATGCGAACACGGTGCTGGCCTCCATGGAGGAGACGCTTGAGAAGAACCTTTCGCAGATACGTCAGAGCAGAAAACAGCTTAAGACCGTGGTGCAAAAGGGCAGACAGCCGGAGAACGCCGAAGGCGCTCAGGAATCCGAGGAATAGTAAAACGGCACAGACCGCAAAAAAAGCGCGGTCTGTGCTTTTTT
>JAFOLN010000362.1 GCA_017419325.1 Clostridia bacterium | reverse complement strand
CCACCACAGCCAGCCGTCAAACGACGTTGAGGCGTATAAGGCCATGGAGCGGGCCGTGGAGGCGGGCAAGCTTAAGTCCATCGGACTTTCGAATTATTACGAGCCGGACGACTTCGACAGGCTTGTACGCGGGACGACGATAAAGCCCGCGGTGCTTCAGAACGAGACGCACCCCTATCACCAGAGCGGCGAAATGAAGGAGCATATAGCGCAGTACGGCACCGTTTTGGAAAGCTGGTTCCCCCTGGGCGGGCGCGGCAACACGCAGACTCTTTTCAATGACGAGACCGTAAAAAGCATTGCGTCGGCGCACGGCGTATCGTCTGCGCAGGTCATCATTCGCTGGCACCTTCAGGCGGGCAACATCTGCATACCCGGCTCATCGAACGAGCAGCACATAATCGAGGACTACGACGTATGGGACTTTGAGCTTACGGAGAGCGAGATGGCGCGCATGACCGCGCTTGAGAAGGACGCGCGCTTCGCTGATTATTAAAATAAGACGTTGCCCGAATCGGCGCGGCGCGGTATAATATCAGAAAAGAACAGGGAGGAACGAGGCGTGAAAAAAATAAAAATTCTTGCCGTGCTGCTTGCGGCGCTTATGATGGCGTTTTCATTTGCGGCCTGCGGCGGCACGGGCAATACGGAAAATAAAGCGGAAGACGCGGACGCACAGGCTGAAGATACGGCTTCGGACGCCGCAAAAGCGGAGGAGACCCCGGCCGACGAAGCGGACGCGGATGCGGCGGGCGCGGACAGTGAAGGCGGCGCTCTGGTCGTATACTTTTCAAGGACGGGCGAACAGTACAAGGTGGGCGTTATAGACGAGGGCAACACCGCAATAGTTGCGAAAATGATTGCCGAGCGCACCGGCGCGGATATGTTCGAGATAATGCCTGCCGAGGACACCTACCCCACCACATACGATGAGCTTACCGAGGTGGCAAAGCGGGAGCAGAGCGAGAACGCAAGACCCGCCTACGCGGGCGAGGCGCCGGATCTTTCAAAATACGACACGATATTCATAGGCTCCCCCGTATGGTGGGGCGACTGGCCCATGATAATGTACACCTTCTTTGAGGAAAACGGCGAGGCGCTTTCGGGCAAGAGGCTTGTGCCGTTCTCGACCCATGAGGGCTCGGGACTTTCGGGCTTCGGCGAGAAGCTTTCGCGCGCATGCCCGGGAAGCGACGTGGCGGACGGGTTTGCCGTGACCGGCAGCGACGCCCAGAACAAGCCCGACGAGGTACGCGAAGACGTAAACGAGTGGCTTTCGGGGCTCGGATATTAAAATAACGGCGGGGCGGGAGATATCCCGTCCCGCTTTGAAAAAGGCGGCGGGACGTATGAAAAAACATTGGCGAATGGGCGTTGACATCGCAATGACGGTGCTTCTGCCTCTTCTTATGGCGTATTCGCTCATCGGGGAGACGTTTCATGAGGTCATCGGCACCGTTATATTTGCGCTCTTTATCATACATAATGTTTTCAACAGAAAATGGTACGGCGCGATGTTTTCGGGGAGGTACGACGCGGCGCGGGTGTTTCGCACCGTTCTGAACCTTCTGCTTTTCGTTTTCATGGTAGCCCAGCCCCTGAGCGGCATACTCATGTCGAAGCACCTTTACACGTTCCTTCCGACGGCGTCGGTAACAGCGCAGGCAAGGAGCGTCCATATGGTGCTTGCGTATTGGGGATACGCGCTTTTGTGCCTCCACGCGGGCACGCATCTTCTCATGCCCGTAAGAAGGCTTCATAAGAAGAGCGGACGGGGCTTTTATGCGCTGTGCGCCGCATTGGGCGCGGCATCGGCATACGGGGTGCGGGCGTTCATAAAGCGGGGCTTCCCCGGATATATGTCGGGGAGGACGGCCTTCGCCTTTTTCGACTACTCCGAGCCGCTTGTATTCTTTTTTATAGACTATATCGCCGTCATGGCGCTTTTTATGACGCTTGGGTGCCTGATTATTTACGCTCTGTCGGCGGGAGCGAGAAAATAATTTTTTTAAGCCGTCCGCGGGGAATCTGCCCTCGGGCGGCATTTTTATATAAAAGACAAAGCTTTCCTAAAAATATCGGCTTCAATCGCGGCGCGGTTCATGGTATACTAAGCTTAAAGGACAAACGGGGAGGCGGGGCATGGAGCAGATAATCATACATGTGGACATGGACGCGTTCTTCGCCTCCGTCGAGATGAGAGACGACCCGTCGCTTAGGGGAAAGCCCCTCATCATAGGCTCCCTGCCCACGGAGAGGGGCGTCGTTGCCACCTGCAGCTACGAGGCGAGAAAAT
>JAFOLN010000056.1 GCA_017419325.1 Clostridia bacterium | reverse complement strand
TATGGAGGATTATCTTAACGATATGGATTTCATGCAGCGTTTTGCCGCGCAGAACAGGCTTATAATACAGGAGGAGATACTCGACAGGATGAAGCTTTCTCCTGCAGACTTCTTCACCACCGTACATAATTACATTGATATTAAGAAAATGATATTGAGAAAAGGCGCGGTCTCTGCCGCCGCGGGCGAGCGCCTTATTATACCGCTCAACATGCGCGACGGAGCGCTCATCTGCACGGGGCTCGGCAACCCAGACTGGAACGAGAGCGCGCCCCACGGCGCGGGACGACTTTACAGCAGGAGAGAAGCAGAGGAGCGCTTCACCGTGTCGCAGTTCAAAAAGGAGATGGCGGGGATATTCACCACATCCGCCGACCGCGACACGCTGGACGAATGCCCCATGGCGTATAAGGACGCAGAGAGCATCATAGGCGCGGTAGGCGACACCGTTACGATAGAAAAGCGGATAAAGCCCATATACAACTTTAAATCAAGCGACCGCTTCGGTAAGAAATAAATCGATGAAAAAAAGACGCGCCCGGCGCGTCTTTTTTTCAAAACAGCTTTAAAAACGGCACGTCCGTAAGCTCAAATTCTCGGCCGTTTAAGTATTCGAGGGCGGTCTTTTCGCCCGTGAAGGCAAATCTCAGCTTATATGTGCACAAAAGCTGGTGCTTTTGGCCGAGCCCTCTGTTTAAGTCGCCTATGCCGTATTTGCCGTCGCCTATAAGGGGATGGCCTATATGCGAAAGGTGGGCCCTTATCTGGTGGGTGCGTCCCGTTATAAGGTGCACCCGAAGGAGCGATATGTCGCCCTTCTCCTTAAGTACGCGGTACTGTGTGATTATCGTCTTTGCGCCGGGACGGGGGGAGTCGTAAACGGATACGGTGTTCGTCCTTTCGTCCTTCATAAGGTAGGCCTTAAGAGTGTCCTCTTTCTTTTTAAAGCGCCCCGCAGCGGCGCAGATGTAGTATTTTTCTATTTCCCGGTTTTTTATCTTTTCGTTCATGATCCTCAGCGTCTCGGCGTTTTTCGCGCAGATGACGATGCCGCTTGTATTGCGGTCAAGGCGGTTACACAGGGCGGGGGCAAAGCTTTGCTCCGCGTCCGGGTCGTATTCGCCCTTTTTGTAGAGATACGCGCAGACCGCCTCAATAAGCGTTGTGTTTTTGTCCGCTTCGCTTTCATGGACTATAACGCCCGCGGGCTTGTTTACAAGAATGATGTTCCCGTCCTCATACACTATGTTAATATCGGCGTTTATTCTGTCAAGGTTTCCTGCTTTACTGCTTTTTTCAAAAAACTCGTCGCCTATATAAAGCTCCAGCACGTCGCCCTCACTCAGCTTATACGATATATCGCACTTCTTTTTATTTACCTTTATGCGCTTCGTGCGTATATAGCGGTACAGAAGAGACGCGGGCATGCCGCTTAAATATTTAAAAAGAAATTTGTCAAGCCTCTGTCCCGCATCGTTTTTGTTTATAACAACTGTTTTCATAAAAAGCGGCCCCCGTTATCGTTTCTTTTTTGATTATACCACACGGGGGCGGCGTTGTCTTTCATTTGATATACGTTTATGCTTTTTTATGTTGAACTGACGCTTTTCTTCTGATATACTTGTAAGTAGAAAATTCAAGATTTTTTATATACGGAGGAATTACTTATGTTGAGCAGAGAAAAGGCTTTGGAACTTATGAGAGAAGTGGGTTCGCTGTGGGAAGGACACTTTTTGCTTACTTCCGGAAAGCACAGCGCAAGATATCTTCAGTGCGCAAAGATTTTTCAGAACACCAAATACGCTGAGCTTTTCTGCAGCGACCTTGCGGATCAGTTCAGAGACGATAAGATAGACGTGGTTATCGGCCCCGCGCTTGGCGCAATACAGATGGCATACGAGGTTTCGAGACATCTGGACGTTCCCAACTTTTTCGCGGAGCGCGTTGACGGCGTTATGACCTTAAGACGCGGCTTCTCCATCTCAAAGGGGCAGCGCGTGCTTATAGTCGAGGACGTTGTAACGACGGGCGGCTCAGTAAAGGAAGTTATGCAGATAGTGCGCGAAGCGGGCGGCGTTGTCGCAGGCGTGGGCGCGATTGCAGACAGAACGGGCGGCAAGCTCGATTTCGGCGTTCCGTTCAGATCCGTGCTTTCCATAGAGATAGAGGCGTTTGAGCCTGACGACTGCCCCCTTTGCAAGGAAGGCAAGCCCATCGTTAAGCCGGGCAGCAAGAAGATAGCAGCAAAATAATCATTCAGAGGCACATATTATGCATGAAGGGCACCGAAAACGTTTAAAGGCCCGTCTGAAAGAGGAAGGGCTTGAGCATTTTTCAGAAATAAATATTTTAGAGCTTTTGCTTTTCTATTCCATACCGCGGCGGGATACAAATCCGATAGCCCATGCGCTTTTGGATAAATACGACAACCTGGCGAATGTACTTGAGGCTGAGTTCGACGACCTTCTCAACGTTGACGGCATAACGGAAAACTCGGCTTCTCTTATAACCATGCTCGTGCCGCTTTACAGGCGCTATATGAGCATAAAATCGCAGCCCGGCAGGATAATAGAGGACCTTGCGGACGCGGCGGAGTATCTGACGCATACTTACCTCGGTGAAAAGAACGAGGTCGTAAAGCTCATGGCCATGGACTCGAAGGGCAAGCTCATCGGCACATACAGGCTTTTTGAGGGAAACTTCAACTCGGTTGATATAAATATGCGAAGGCTTGTGGAGACGGTCATCCTTTCAAAGGCCTCGTCCGTCATACTTGCGCATAATCATCCCGACGGCATCGCGCTCCCCAGCGAGCAGGACGTTGCCACCACGAGAAAGATATTCCATGTGCTGAAAGACATCTCCGTCGACCTGCTCGACCATATTATAATCGCGGACGGAGACTTTGTAAGCATCATACAGGGCAGCAGAGCATACGAAAGATAATCTCGGAGAGAAATAATGGGTAATTTCAGAATAGACAGCGAATATAAGCCCACCGGCGATCAGCCGAAGGCCATAGAAACGCTTTCAAACGGCGTGCTTTCGGGGGCGAAGGAGCAGGTGCTTTACGGCGTTACCGGCTCCGGCAAGACGTTTACGATGGCGAATATCATCAAAAACGTGGGACGTCCCACCATAGTGCTTGCCCATAACAAGACGCTGGCGGCGCAGCTTTGCAGTGAGTTTAAGGAAATATTCAAGTCGAACGCGGTTGAGTATTTCGTTTCTTATTACGATTACTACCAGCCGGAGGCATATATACCCTCGACGGACACGTATATAGAAAAGGACTCTCAGATAAACGATGAGATAGACAGACTGCGCCATTCCGCCACATCGGCGCTGTTCGAGCGGCGCGACGTCGTTATAGTAAGCAGCGTGTCGTGCATTTACAACATAGGCGACCCCATCGACTATAAGAACCTCGTTATTTCTCTTCGTCCCGGAATGACAATGGAGCGGGACGCGCTTCTTCGCCGTCTCGTGTCCATACAGTACGAAAGAAACGACCTCAATTTCGTAAGAAACAAGTTCCGCGTAAGGGGAGACGTGGTGGAAATCTTCCTTTCGAGCGCGCAGGAGCTTGCGGTGCGCGTTGAGTTCTTCGGCGACGAGATAGACCGCATATGCGAGATACACGTGCTCACGGGCGAAATAAAGGCCACGCTTGAGCATATTTCCATCTATCCCGCTTCACACTATGTTACGACG
>JAFOLN010000361.1 GCA_017419325.1 Clostridia bacterium | reverse complement strand
TATGGCAGTCCTTAAGATCGGGGCGGCGGGGCGAGCTGTCCCGCGTCATACTTACCGCCTCCGGCGGCCCGTTCCGCGAGTATACGAAGGAGCAGATGGAGCGGGTGACGGTAGCTGACGCTTTAAAGCACCCCAACTGGAGCATGGGACCGAAAATAACCGTCGACTCTGCTACAATGATGAATAAGGGGCTTGAGTTCATCGAGGCGATGCACCTTTTTTCGCTGTCGCCCGACGAAATAGAGATAGTCATCCACCCGGAGAGCATAATCCATTCGGCGGCGGAATACAGGGACGGCGCGGTCATAGCCGAGCTTGGCACGCCCGATATGCGCCTGCCCATCGCCTACGCCATGAACTGCGAGGAGCGCGCGCCTCTGCCCGTGAAGCGGCTAAGCCTTTTCGACGTGGGCAGGCTTACGTTCTATAAGCCGGACACCGAGCGCTTCCCGTGCCTTAAGCTTGCGCTTGAAAGCGCCCGGAAGCTCGGCACGGCGACAGTCGTCTTAAACGGCGCGAACGAAGCGGCAGTTGGGCTTTTTCTTAAGGAAAAGATAGGATTTAACGACATAGCAAGGCTTGTTTGTGACGCGCTTGACGCGCATGAATACATAAAGACCCCGACGCTCGGGGAAATACTTTCGGTTGACCGCGCGGCAAGAGACCGCGTAATTCGGGCGGCAGAAAAGCTTGGCAGGTGATTAAAGATAGGCGTAATAATAACAATACTCGTTTTTTCGTTTCTTATAACCTTCCATGAGTTCGGACATTTCATAACGGCGAAGCTTTCGGGCATAACCGTGGAGGAGTTCTCCGTGGGCATGGGCCCCGCGTTCTTCAAGCGCACCTATAAGGGCACGCAGTACTCCCTTCGCATATTACCCATAGGCGGCTACTGCAAGATGGAGGGCGAGGAGGAGGAGAACGACTCGGAGGGGTCGTTTTCAAACAAGCCGCTCTACACGCGCTTTATAGTAGTCGTGGCGGGCTCCGTTATGAACTTTATCGCGGGCTTTCTCATCTTCGCCATAATGGTGGCCTCGTCGGGCGTTATAGGCACGACGGTGGTCTCCGACTTCCGCGAGGGGATGGACAGTCACCCCACCCAGGAGGCGGGCCTTATGGCGGGAGACAGGATAGTGAAGCTTAACTCCACCGTGACGCACATATCCGACGATATAGTATATTATCTTACGAGCCGCGGCGACGAGCCGACGGACATAACGGTGGAAAGAAACGGCGAGACAATAGTTTTAAAGAACGTGACGTTTCCCTATGAAACGTATGACAAATCGGAGATAACCGGCAGCCCCAAGGACGAGGGCAAGCCGTATCACCTTGTATATACCGACTTTTATGTGACCACCGAGCCGGCCACGTTCGGCGGCACGATACAGACGGCGTTCTATAAGTCGCTGGCCACGGCTAAGCTCATATGGGTGACGTTGGGCGATATTGTGCGCGGCAAGGTGGGCGTGACGGAGCTTTCCGGCCCCATCGGAGTGGGCAGCGCCATATCCTCCGCCATAAAGGTAAGCTGGGAGAGCTTCTGGCGGCTCGTGGCGTTCATAACGATAAACCTTGCGGTAGTAAATCTCCTGCCGCTGCCCGCCCTTGACGGAGGGCGCATAGTGTTCATGATATTCGAGCTCATAGCTCGCCGTCCCGTTCCCCCCGAAAAGGAAAATCTCGTGCATTTCGTGGGACTTGTGGCGTTTCTTTTGCTTGCGGTGTTCATCGCATATCAGGACATAGTAAAGCTTTTGCCGTCGTAAAGGAGAATTTGTATGGCATCGAGAAAAATAAAGGTAAGAAATATAGAGATAGGCGGCGGCGCGCCCGTTTCGGTGC
>JAFOLN010000360.1 GCA_017419325.1 Clostridia bacterium | reverse complement strand
TCTTTGTGAGTATCTCCGCCGCGGAGCTTCCGAGCATGGCGCAGCTTGCGATGATTATCTTCGACGCCATCATGAAAAGCGAGGCGGGCACGCCATTTCCGGAAACGTCGGCGATAAGCAGGCACAGGTGGTCCTCGTCAATGAGGAAGAAGTCGTAGAAATCGCCGCCCACCTCCTTCGCGGGCTCCATGGTGGCGTATATGTCAAACTCGCTTCTGTCGGGGAAGGCGGGGAATGTGCTTGGCATCATGGACGCCTGAATCTGCGACGCCATGTTAAGCTCCGTCTGTGTGAGCTTCAGCTTCTTTTCCCGCTCGGCGACAAGGACGCCGTATATGAGCAGTATCGACATAAGCACGGCCGCCTGCTGCGCCGACACGCCGAAGCGCGTGACCGATATTACCTCCGCGATTATGGGTATGAGCACGAAGGAGCAGATGACCAGCTTTTCCTTGAGCGTCGCCTTTGAGGTTACGAGCGCCGCTATAAAGAAGGGTATGACTATCACAAGAAAGAGCATGCAGAGGAAAAACAGCGGCTCTCTTCTGTAAACGCCGTTTTCGTCAACGCTGAAGTATATGGGGAAGAAGATGTTTAGGATGCTTACCACGGACGCCGCCGCGAATATCCATATCAGCACGGATTTTATCTTCTTCTGAAGCTTTACGTTCATGCCGAGAGCGTCGCAGGCATAACGCCAGAACATATAGATTATGGTGCAGTTGTTCGCGTAGAACAGGGCGTTCGCTATGCGGTTCCAGAGCGCAAGCGACGGCACCCCCTGCACAAGCCAGCAGCATTCGTCAAGGAAAAGCCCCGCGGCGTTGGCCGTGAGCAGCGACGAGAAAAGTATGGTGTACTCCTCGATATGCTCCGAGGACTGAAGGTTGCTGTAATATATTATGCCGCAGACGGCAAGGCATATAACGTCCATGCCCGCGGTGAATATCCAGTCGGACTCCATGCCGTCGTATCCGCGCAGAATCTGAAGTATAAGTCCGGCCGCAAAGAGAAGGCACACGTAGACAAAGCCCGCGCGCACCAATGTCCTTGAGTTTTCTGCCGCCGTAGTCTGAATTTTGTTCGTCATTTATGTAACTGCCTCACTTTTTTGGAGTTTGGTTTTTCTTTTGCTTCCATGATACCGTTTTATCGGTTCCATGGGCATATTTTACCCGGTTTTATCTTTCTTTACGTCCGGGCGACGCGGGCGCTCAGTCCTTTTGTAAAAGCACGTCCCTGTCAAGGTTGTGCGTCGCCCCTGCCGTCCGCGTAAGCTCTGTAATAAGGAGCAGTATGTCAAAGCCCGTGTTCAAATGGTCGTACAGTATATCCAGCGCCGCCGCGATGACCAAAGCCTCGGGCGGCATGCCGAGCTGCGCAAAAAGCACGCTGTATACTATAAGCATCGCTCCCGGTATCGGCGGGATGGCAACGGACAGAAGCACCGACGTTATCGCCGCCATAACGAGCCACGGCACGCTTACCTCCATGGCGTACTCATTAGCAAAATAGCACGCGAGCACGCAAAGATGTATGACCGCCGACGGCATGAAAACCACCGCTCCTATGGGATATCCGAATTTTAAAAGCGATTCGTTTATGCCAAGCTTCTTTCGGCACACGTCCATACTGAGCCCGAACACCGACATGCTGGAGGCCGTGGAAAACGCCACCGCGAACGGCGGAAGAATCTTTTTAAAAAGCACTCCGGGCGGGCATTTCGTCTTAATCGCGGTTATTATTATCATTGCCGCCGACCACACTATGATAAGCGGCGTATAAACGCATACGGGCTTCCACAGCGTAAGCATCGTGCCTATGCTGCCCGACCAGAACTGATGCACAAGGGCGCAGAACACGAAAACGGGTATGAACGCGCACACGCCGGAGGTTATGCGCCCGAAAAGGAGCGCCGCCTCCTCTACGAGGATGTGAATGTTCGCGGTGCGCTCGCCGAGGTATAAAAGCCCCATGCCCGCTATGACCGCGATAACGATTATCTGAAGCGTGTTGCCCTGTAAAAACGGCCCTACGGGGTCATGGGGCAGTATGCCGAATATCATCTCCGATATTTTTGCCGCCTGCATTTCGCCGCCGCCAGAGGAAGCCGAAAGGTCAAGCCCCATAAGCGGCGCCGCGCCGGCCAGCGAAAACACGGCCGTAATGAAAAGTATGACGATAAAGCGAAGCATAACGCCCTTGCCGAGCCTTCCGAACGAAGCCGTGTCTCCCACGCCCAGAATGCCGCTGCATATGGTGACTCCCACCATAAGTCCCGCGAATGTATTCAAAAGCCCCAGAAACGCGTTCATGAGCGGCGATATAAGAAGCGTATCGGCCGCCTGTGTCACCGCGTCCGGCATCGCGCCGCCCGCGAATCCGAGAATCACGGCCGCGGCAACGGCTATAAGTATGCCCGCAAGCGAACTCGGTTTTTTCCTGTCCCGCAGGGTGAGCGTCACCCTGTTCGTCTTCATGCGGTACGACCACGCGGGCGCTATGCCCAGCGTTTTAAGGATATTTACGCTCCAGTCGTCCTCATTTGTAACGGTGGGGTCGAAGGGTTCGCCGCCGTAGCGTAAATTGAGCACATATTTTCCGTACTGCCTGCCTATGCCTGCCCTCACTTCGGCATTATCGCCGAGCTTTTCTCTTATGCGTATAAGAAGCTCCTCCGCCGTAAGGCGTATGCGCTGCATTTCGCGGCGTTCGGTGCCGAGCTTCAATAAAAGCTTTTGAATTTCGGCGGATATCTCCTCAATCGCGGAGGGCGTAAGCGTAAGGTCTTTCCATGTAAGCGCCATTTATATCCTCTCTTTTGTTATTTGCCCTCAAGCCAGAGACATTTTTCCAAAAGCTCCGTTATGGGCAGATGCTGGGGACATGCCTGTTCGCATTTTCTGCATTTTATGCAGTCGCTCGCCTTGCCCTTCCCCACGGTAACTATCGTATATTCGCGTACCGTGCGAAACTCGGGGCTTCCCTTCTTTCTGTTCTCCACCGTGAATATCTCCGGGATGGGAATGTTCTTCGGGCACCCCTTCGTGCAGTAGTGGCACGACGTGCAAGGGATGGACTTGTCCTCGTTTAAAGCCTTCTGCGCCTCGCGTATCACCTCGTGCTCAT
>JAFOLN010000359.1 GCA_017419325.1 Clostridia bacterium | reverse complement strand
GTACGGCAGTATCGTCATCGAGACGAAGCCGGAGGAAGTGCTGCCCGAGGAGCTTGGCGCCGTGCTTATAGGCCGCGTAAACTCGTGGCGCATGATTCGCCACAATATGGACCTTATACCGCTTGACATGCTGCTTGCCGCGTGGGAGGCTCCGCTTGAGGAGGTATTCCCCACGAAGGTGAAGGAGAACAGAAGCAAAATAACCGAATTTATCGATTTGTGGCACTACAAGCAGGTAAAGATCGCGCCCCGCGTAGGCGCCGAAAAGCCGAAGGTGGTAATCCCCGTATTCCCGGGCACCAACTGCGAATACGACACCGCCGCTCAGTTCGAGAAGGCGGGCGCGGAGGCGAATATATTCGTTATAAAGAACCTTTCTGCGCGCATGATTGAGGAGTCCGTATCCGAGCTTTCGCGCATGATAAAGGAGTCGCATATACTCATGCTGCCGGGCGGCTTCTCCGGCGGCGACGAGCCTGACGGAAGCGGCAAATTCATCGCGACCGTGCTCCGTAACCCGCGCATAAGCGAAGCGGTCATGGAGCTTATCGAGAACCGCGACGGCCTGATCCTCGGCATCTGCAACGGCTTCCAGGCACTTGTGAAGGTCGGCCTTCTGCCTTACGGCAAAATAATGCCCGCGACCGCGGACATGCCTACGCTTACCTTCAACGAGATAGGCCGCCACCAGTCGCGCTACGTCTACACCCGCGTGACGGACACGAAGTCGCCGTGGCTCTACAACACCAAGGTGGGCGACGTTCACGCCATACCCGTTTCCCACGGCGAGGGACGCTTCGTTGCGGGCGAGGAGCTTTTACAGGAGCTTAAAGCGAACGGTCAGATTGCGACCCAGTATGTGAACGACGGCGAGGAGCTTACCTATGACATCGACTTTAACCCCAACGGCTCTCTTTGGGCGATAGAGGGCATAACCAATAAGGACGGACGCATCTTCGGCAAGATGGGTCACAGCGAGCGCGTGGGCAAGAGCCTTGCCTTGAACATTTTCGGCGAAAAGGACCAGAAGCTCTTTAAGTCCGGCGTGGACTATTTCAGAATATAAACATAAGACCGCGGGAAACGTAAGCTCTCGCGGTCTTTTATTAAACAATAAAGGAGGAGCAGTTTTGAGAGACTACAAAGACATCAAGTACGAGATATCCGAGGGGATTCTTACCATCACGATAAGCCGCCCCGACAGGTACAACGCGTATACCGACAATCTCTGCCGTGAGCTTATAGACGCATTCGGCGAGGGCGACCGCGACGACAGCGTTCGCGTAATAATCCTTACGGGCGACCCCAAAGGCAAGCATTTCTGCGCGGGAATGGACTTGGGCAACGCGGGAAGCACCTTCGACATTACGAAGACTCCTTTAATGGAGCACCGCGACAGCGGCGGCGAGCTTGCGCTTTCCATATACGACTGCAATAAGCCCGTAATAGCGGCTATAAACGGCTCCGCTGTGGGCGTTGGATTTACGATGACGCTGCCGTGCGACTTCCGCATAGCGTCGAGCAAGGGCAAATACGGCGCCGTATTCGTTCGCCGCGGCGTAGTGCCGGACGGCTGCTCAAGCTACTTTTTGCCCAGAATAGTCGGCATGAGCAACGCCATGAAGATAGCCATGACGGGCAAGGTGTGGAAGGCCGACGAGATGGACAAAATGGGGCTTTTCTACAAGGTAGCGGAGCCTGAGGACGTAATGAAGGAAGCGCTGGAGCTTGCAAAGGATATCGCCGTGAACTGCGCTCCCGTGTCCTGTGCCATGACGCGCCGCCTTTTCTGGACGATGCAGTCGGCGCAGTCGCCCATGGACGCCCATGAGGTGGAGTCGCTGCTTTACTGGTACCTTGGCGCCGCTCCCGACGCCGCCGAGGGCGTAAACTCCTTCCTCGAAAAGCGCGACCCGAAGTATTCCATGAGCCCGACAAAGGATCTGCCGCCGTGCTACCCCTGGTGGCCTGAGCGCACCTTCAGAAACAAGTAAAAAAACGGCCTACGGACAAATCCGCAGGCCGCGCTTTTTATCATAAGACATGAATCACTTTTTTCGAAAAATCAGCTGCTCCACGCGGCGCAGAGGGGACTGCCCGTCACGCCGCCTATGAGAAACAGCTTATAATCCGCGCCGCTTCCCTTCATCGTAAGCGTGCCCGACGCGGGGGCTGACACCGTCTGCACGTCGGTCATTTTCCCTCCGTCGTAGCGGGCGGCGATAAGCTTTGCCCCCGAGGGCGCGCCCGAAATGCTGTAAGTCAGCTTGTTCCCGCTGACCGAGCCGTCAAGCATCTTCGTCAGCACCGGGAACGTGTAGATCACCTCAAGTTTGCCCGTGTCCACGAAGCGAACGGAATCCGGGCTTGTGCCGTTTAGTGTGACCGTCGTCGATTCGGAGAATTCAGAAGCCTCCTCTGCCAGCAAATCGACGGTGACCCTGTATTGGTGCCCTTCCTGAAAACGTTCATTTTCCCGCGGAATCAGATTTTGTTTGGCAGTTACGTCGTACCAGTAAACGTCGGCGTCGTAGAGGGCGCCGTCGGGCAGCGCCTCACTGTAGTCCGGTTTCTTACCCGCTGCAGGCGCATCGATCGCGATTGCGGCGTCTGTGATTGTTTCATAAGTGTCTTCTCTTGAGTAAGTTTTAGATATCTTTATACTGCCGTCCTCAAATTGACTAATTGCGGCCGTATCAATGGTCTCACCGTTGAACGAAACCGTCAGCTGGTTGGAAAACGCGTATCCGTCGTCAGGCATAAGCCAGATATCCGCTTCGTATACGTGTGCCTTCTCGAACGTACCGCTGTCAGGATCTACAAAGTCGGAGCTCATTGTCCTGTCTATCCACTGTACCCCGTTTTTTCCTCCGTATACGTTATCGACGGTACGGTAGTGAGTGTCGCCGGAGAACACCGGCTCAAAGTCCGGCTCCGCGCCGAGCTTTGGCGTGTCCATCGTGATGGAAACGCGGGCGATCTCCTTTATCACCGGAAAGGTGTAGTAGACATAGAGCTGGCCCGAACTCGTCACGCTGACAGAATCGGGGCTCATGCCGTTTACTGTGGCTTTTGTGCTGTCGGAAAAATGACATCCTTCCTGCGCCGTCAGATAGACGGTGACCCTGTAGCGGCGGTCTGCCTGAAATACGCCGCTGTCTATATTTAAATACGTCGTGCCGTCCGTCACGTCGCTCCACATTATGTCATTTTTATATGTGTCGGTGCTGTACGTGTCGGAGCGGTAAAGGGCGCCAACGGGAAACTCCGCCGTATAGTCCGGACGCTCGCCGCCCATGGGCGCGTCGATCGTGACGGAAACGGAGTCAATGAGGGGGTCTTTCACCGAAGTGAAGGTGTGCTCGATTTTGTAGATTCCGGAGGGAGTGAGCACGCCCGGATCAAGGTTTATGCCGTTCAGCATGGGATGAGTGCTGCGGTAGAATCTCCATCCCTCCTCTGCCGTCAGACATACGGTGACCGTGTAGCTGTGCCCGGCCTCGAATACGTCGCCATTGCCCGGTATCAGCGCTTTATTTGCGGTCTCATCGAACCAGCTTACGGAGTTCAGAAAAGAAGGGTCGCTTTCAGTGCCGCTTACGGTGTAGCAATGCCCGCCGTCCGAAAACTCTGCCGTGTAGTCAGGCGAGGCGCCGACCACGGGCGTATCAAGCGTGACGTTGACCCAGGCGATCACGGTCGCCGCCATCGCCGACATGGGAAGCAGTCCCGCCAGCATGACAAGGGCGAGAAAGAGGCCGAGAAGCTTATGCGCTTTGTATTTCATATTAACACCCCTTTTTAAAACTGTCTTTTTACTATTCCCGA
This sequence comes from Clostridia bacterium, assembly GCA_017419325.1. GTDB lineage: Bacteria > Bacillota > Clostridia > Oscillospirales > RGIG577 > RGIG577. The sequence goes on along the minus strand of JAFOLN010000359.1, from coordinate 377 downwards.
AAAATCAGCTGCTCCACGCATTGCAGAGGGGACTGCCCGTCACGCCGTCTATAAGAAACAGCTTATAATCCGTGCCGCTTCCCTTCATCGTAAGCGTTCCCGACGCGGGGTCTGACACCGTCTGTACGTCCGTCATTTTCCCGCCGTCGTAGCGGGCGGCGATAAGCTTTGCCCCCGAGGGCGCGCCCGAAACGCTGTAAGTGAGGCTGTTGCCGCTGACCGAGCCGTCAAGCGACATCAGCGCCGGGAAGGTGTACTTTATCCCGAATTCGCTGACATATTTGTATGACTCAGCGACAAGTCCGTTCAGCATCGCGGTCGTGTCATCCGAAAAACCGTATCCGTCATCAGCTTTGAGGTTGAAATCCACCCTGTAC
>JAFOLN010000055.1 GCA_017419325.1 Clostridia bacterium | reverse complement strand
CCGCGCAGCCAACGCAAAGGACAACGGCGAGCCCTACTCGCAGTATTCCGCAATGGCAAAGCTCGTTGCAGCAAGAAACGCGTCCGACGTAACGAGACGCTGCCTGCAGCTGTTCGGCGGCTACGGCTACACGAGAGAGTATCCCATCGAGCGCATGATGCGCGACGCGAAGATCACCGAGATCTACGAAGGCACCAGCGAAGTTCAGATGATGGTAATCTCCTCCTGGATGGGCGTAAAGTAAAACCCGAAAATATAAAAAAGGAGCGGAAGACCGCTCCTTTTTTATTTCAGACGGGACTGAAGTTTGCCTCGCCCGTTATACCGTTCTTATCTCCCCGACCCGAAGCGCCTCGATGCGGCCCGCGTATTTTTCCAGAACGGGCGCAATGTCGAACGGCCTTGTGAGAGGCGGAAAAGTGTCGTCGTAGTGGTCCAGGTATATCATTTTAGGCCGAAGCCGCTCCACCGCCTTCACGGCGGGCGGCAGATTGTCCTTCCAGCCGTTGTACGGAAGCACTATGGCGTCGCATTCCGCCGGGTAATCGACGTCGTCCCTTAAATTCAGGCTGCCCATCAGCGCGACCCTCCTGCCGCCCTGCTCCACGAGATAAAACACTGTTTCGTCGTTTTCCGGACAGAGACTGTTTTCCCGCAGTATGAACGGGAGATTGCCCTTGTGCGGAGAATCTTTTATATATAACAGTCTGTCGAAAGCCGCCTTCGGCAGAACGGCGTGACGCCCGTGGAACGTGCGTACCGTAAAGCCTTCGGCCTCTATCGTCTGCCCGAAGCCGATTAGACGCAGGGCTCCTTCGGGAACGCCCTTCTTAGCAAGCGTATTATACGGCGTCTTCGTGCAGTATATATGTACGCCGGGATTTCTTTTTTGAATCTCCGGAATATTTACGATATGGTCGAAATGGCCGTGCGTTACGAAAATAGCCGTACAGCCGTCAAAATCCTCTATCTTAACATTTACCTCCGAGCCCGCGAGCGGAACGAACGGGTCAAAAAGAATATGGCCCGACTCGCACCTTATATCTACCGACGCGGTCCCATACCATCCGATCTCCATAAAGCATCACCCTGTGTTTTTTCTCTATATTACCACACCGCAAGTCCCGTGTGAAGCGGAGGTTATATGCGTTTTAGCAATAACGGATGAACATATGTCGTACCATGCGATTAAACGATCTGTCTTCTTCGCAGGCCGCTTCCTGTTCGGATCCAGCGGCTCCTCCCGCGACTCAAACAAATATATAATTAGAAAAAACCATTTTTCTTTGCGGATACTATCTGACACAGACCCGGGCTGTACTCACCCTCTGTCAGCCTGTTGAAAATAAATTTTTGAGTATTATCCCCTATTTTCACTTCAAAGCAAACATTGGCTGAATATCCTTGCTCTTTTTTGAATTTTTGAGAGTACAGCGCTATCACGGCCATCGGCTTTCCGCTATCTCGCAATAGTTTGATGTTGCTCTTATTTATAAGTATCGGTTGATCACTTTTATAGGACGGCAGCGACATTGTGCCGCTTTACGGGATATACTCCGAGTTTGGTACTACGGGGCAATAATTCTCGTCCAAAAGAAGCACCTTATACGACACCGCTCCGGACACGGCGTCAAAATGCTTATGTATATTGCTTCCGTCGTCAATAAAGGTAAATATGGTTGTACCGACCATTTTCCCGTCTGCGTCATAGGCCGCGCACGTCAGCGTAAGCGCCTCTCCCGAGCCGGGAAGGTCGGTTATGGTTATATCCATGGCCCCGTCGGAAGCACCCGTTATAGTAATCCATATGTCAGGCGTTATCAGTATCTCGTCGGTAAACGTTCCGTCTGCCTTTACTATCTGACCCGCATCGATTTTTCCGTCTTCGGGCGATTTTATCTTACAGCCGACAAGCTCTATGCCGCCGTTAAATCCCGAAACAGCTGTATTCCACGTATTGTTTATAGTGACGTGCACTCTTGAATGGTCCACCGTAAGCCTGCCGGGATATATGCTTCCGCTGCCCTTTATGCCCTGATTCCCGCCGATGACTTCAAGATCAATATCCTTTATTGTCACTGCATCTGCATAGGGGGACTCAATGGCGCTGTTATAGTCCATTCCTTTAAGCGTAAGCTTTCCCGGCCCGGTTATCGTCGCGTCCGCTAACAGAACAATGGGAAAGCCCATACCGTATTCCGACATGGCAAGCTCCGAATCCGAGTCAACAGCTATCACAAGACCGGGCAGAGAGTTTTGTATGATCGTTAGATCGCTCGTATGACTGCCCTTTATGTGAAGCGTTTTGTCGCCGTCAAACGAGAACGCGCCGTCGCCCGAGGGGTCGTCCATATTCTTTTCGGTAACGGTATTGCCGTCTATCTTTAACGGGAAGCTCTTAATGCGGCGAATTGCCGCATTTGTTGACAGTTCGCCTGAATCCATCAGCACCTTGCCGCTGTCGATATATCCGTCCTTCGGCGCCATGAGCTCTATGCCTTCCTGCAGAGTTATACCCTTGCTGAATCCCGATACGGCGCGCTTTTGGCCGCGGGCAAGCAGTGCTCCGTTTTCGCCCTTTATGGTAAGTGATGCATTGTTGCCTTCGCAGTAAATGGCATTCCCTGCCGCTTCGGCGGTCAGATCAAGGTTATCTATCGTGATATCCGTATATGACTTAACACTTATTGCAGTTTCCGCTGAAGTGATCACTCTAAGCTTGCCGCCGCCCGAGAAGACCGTATTGTATGATAGCGCCATTGCAGTGCTTTTTGAGAAAAGCGTTACATCGTTTTCCGCCACTATGTTAAGGTCGTTTATTTCGCTTTTTATAAGAGCCATGCCGGGCGTAGACTGTTCATAACTTTTTTTAATCCTCAGTGTTCTTGTCACATCGTCATAGGAAAATGCGCCGTTGCCAAGAATATCTCCCCTGTTCGCAGAGCTGACCTGCGTTCCGTCTATCCAGAGGTCATACGGCTCTCCTTCCCCCGAACCGACGATAAAAGTGACCTTATACGTATAGGACGGCAATTCATACGGAGAGATTCGGTAAAAAATATCGTATGTACAGTTCACCTCGGGCGTGCCTTTATATCCTCTTGTAGGATCGGGCGGTCCCTCTTTTCCGCCGGGGCGCCATTCGTTTAAAAACCTTAGGCCCGGCAAAAAGTTCGGATAATCGTCTTCATACGGGCCGATAAACCTTTTGGTAACACCAATCTTCTGTTCACCGTCCTGGCCGTACACTTCCTCGGGATAAGGGAACGTGATGTCATAATCCTTAGGCGCGCCGGCGTAGGAGCCGGGGTCGCTTAAATATGTTTTCCCCTGCTTAAGATAGATGACCTTAGAGGCGTTATAATGAGTAAGCTTATCGTCCACAATGAAAGTAGCCTTGTGCACCGTACTGCCGACGGGGATCTTATAAAGTTCTCCTCCCGCCTTCATCCCATATTTTATATAGGCTATCCTGACATACGCCGTAAACGTGCCCGACGCTGTAGGCCCCGAAAAAACTCCGTTGCTGTCGTCGCTTCCGTAGTACAGACGTTTGCCTGTGACGGTCTTGAAGTGATTTTCAGGCTCGAGTATGACGCCGGGGGGCAGTTTTCCCCAAATCACCTCGCTGCCTTCCGAATCGACCTCCGCCCCTTCAGGAGGAAGAGTGCCGTCAAACACCTCATCGTATAATGTTCCTCCCTTCCATAGGTAGATGGTCTGCTCGGTGTCGTATTCCGGCTCGGCGTATGCCACGCCCGCAAAGAGACACATAAGAAGCGCAAGTGCAAACAGTGAACTCAAAAAAACCGTCTTTTTCATAAATCATCGTCCCTTCTTTTGGAAATATGACCCGTGGATCTCGCTTTTTAATTGCAGGTGAGTGCGGATATGATCGGAGCAGCGTTGCCGTCCAGCGCAAATAGTTTGTACCCGGCCTCACCCGCTTTTACAGTCACCGTCTCATCTACCGTGCCGCCGCGCGGAATGTGCTCCTTTAATGTATACCCGGTCATCCGCCCGCTGTCATCATACCATGCGGCGATAAGTCTTGCCTCCCCGCTGCCGGGCAGGAAGACCGAACATTTTAGCGTATTTCCGCTTACGGAAACTGAAGCAGGGAAACCTATCGTTATCTCCTTCGCCGCGCTTCCGTCTGACTTTACGACGGAGCCGCTTTTAGGTCTTGCGCCTGCAGGCGACAGTATCTTGCAGCCGACAAGCTCAATGCCTCCGCTGAAGTCTCTCACCGAAGCGTCCGTGGCGTTTATCGTTACACTCGAGTCCTCCACGGTCAGCGACTCGCCGCTGCCGCCGCCCCAAAAGCCGCACGGCCCCTCGGCAAAAACTTCCGCGTCCCTTATCGTGATCATGGCTCCGCCTGTGGCGTTTACGGCGGCACTGCAGCCTGAAACGAGTGTAAGCCTGCCCGGCCCCGTCATCGTAAGGCTTTCCGACGTGAATATCGGATCGCCGCCCGAGCCGCTTTTAAGCTCAGAATTTTTTTCTGCTTTTATAACAAGCCCCGGATGTTTGTTTACAATGACGCCGTCTTTGCCAAAGCAGCTGCCTCGCACCGTAAGCGTGCAGTCGCCGTCGAATGAGAATACGCCGTCGCCCAGGACGTCGTTCATGTTCTTCTCGTTTATGCGCGTCCCCTTTATATATATATCAAACGATTTGTATGAACTGATCCGTGCCTCCGGGGCAACAGTGCCGCCCGCGTCGGTCACCTGACCGTCGCTCTCGCTGTATTTTCCTTTCTCCGGCAGGGCAAGCTCGCAGTCGGATAATACAATACCTCCGGGAACGCGGAATGCCGACACGGTACCGGATGCCGTAACGTCAGACGAATTTACGCACAGCTTGCCCGTGCCCGATGAGCCGCCGTCGATTCCGCGCTGACCTCCCTGCGCCTTTAGTTCCATATCCACAAAGTTAAGCGTATATCCGTCATCTATGAATATAGCGTGGCTCAGAAACCTTGATGTGGCTTCAGCCGTAAGCGGACCGCCTGTGAGGGTCGTGTCTCCAGAAAAGCTCATGCACGTCCGTCCGCTCGTACTGAGGAATGTGTTCGGCGCGGCTATTACGGTAAGGCCTTCTATATAGCTGCTTACCGCCGGGTTCCCGTTACTGCATTCGCAGCTGCCGTTTATGCGAAGCGTTTTTTCACCGTCAAAGCTGAATACTCCGTCACAAAGAACATCGTCTTTGTTTGTGTCAGTAACGCGTATGCCGTTTATGTAAAGATCGTATTTTTCATTGTATGCCGATATTACCGCATTCTTTAAAACGTTCCTGTCTTCATCTATAAGGCAGACCCTGCTCGCAACTGTGCCTGTCTCCCCGTGAACGGGGCTCGTAACAACACAGTCGGTAAGCCCTATGCTCCAAAAGCCGTCCATGGCCGCATCGCCGCTTTGGATATCTATATTGGAGTGTATCACCCGCGCGTGCGGCGAATATCCGTCCTGTGCAGTTATACCCTTTTCCGCTGCATTTATGCGCATAGTGACATTGTTGAAATCCACAAGCGTTCCCTCGCTTACAACGCCGTCCTTCCCTGCATTTATTATCATTGACCCCGGCCCGCTTATCGTAAGATGGCTGCTCGTGCGTATAGCGTCGCCCTTTGCAGTAAGGCTGCAGCCGACGTCCGAACGTATAACGAGATCGTCAATGCCGTTTTTTATGAGCGGCTGCATCCCCGTTCCGGTGCAGCTTCCGTTTACAGTGAGCGTCCTGCCTCCGTCGAAGGAGAATATGCCGTTCTCCAGCACGTCTTGCATATTCTTATCAGTGACACGCGTGCCGTCGACGTAAAGCTCGTAATAGTCGCCCAAGTGGAACTGCATGGTATGCGCATATTGACTCACGCCATCCGTGGTGAGCATCCCAAGCGCATCAGAGTTAAGCTTCAGCGTGTAATCAGAATGAAGTTCGTCTTGGGGAAGCGTTGAGGAGGAAAGCAGCTTAAAAGTTACAGTACCGCCTGAAGATTTTTCTATGCCTACATCATATGTCCCGATTTTGTCAAGGTTTATACGCCCCGCTTCTTTATTAAAAGATATCTGTCCGGCTTTATCGGCGTAAAGCAGCGAAGGATAGAGAATACTGTTATACTCGCTCAAGGGTATCTTACACTCACCGCCCGCGAGGTTTACGGTATACAGCTCCGTCTTATCGTCGGACGAATATACACGGATGTTCACGTTATAGTCGCACGTCCAGCCGTCCGGCATCGTTAAGCGAAAACTTGACGTATACGTCCCTTCCGTCGTAGGCGTGCCGTAGAAATACGGCGCCGTATCTGTGGAATACGCCCACTTCATGCCCGGAGGCAGATGTCCGCCCAAAAACTGCGCTGATAGGACGTAATCCGCCTCATTATTGATATCGAAGGGTACGCGGCTCTCTACTCCCTGCCTTACGGAAAACGTCTTATTGATCCTGGAGAGGCGGAACGGCATATTAATGTTCACCGTATGCATTATTACCGTTCCGTCGCTGAGTATTATGCGATATGTCGGCGCAAATTTGCCGTAAACCGGCGCTCCGGTAATGAAAAGCTGTCCGCTCTCATCGCTACGAAGCATCATGCCGGAAGGTAGCTCTCCTTTTACAAGCTCCGTGCTTACACATTTTCCGCTTACGGGAAGCGAAAACGTGATCGTATTATTTACGCCCGGCTCCAGCGTCACTGTCTGTTCGGATGTGATCTCCGTGTCCTTTATAACGAAAATCGATATATCACGCGTCTCCGTGCCGCCTCCCTTAAGCGAAAGCCTGAGCTTCGCCTTGTAGAGACCTGCCTTTGTCGGAGTGCCGCTTACGCAGGCATAGTAACCCGTGTAGGCAACATAGCTTGATTCGTATTCTTCCGCTCCGGCCTTAACTCCCGGAGGAAGCGATCCGGAAATTACGCTTACCTTCTCCGCATTGTTGAATACGTGACCCATTATGCTGTTTATACGCGCATTTATAACGATCTCGGGACTCTTTGCAAGAGGCAGCTTCCACGTCGATTTTACATTCTGCGGCTTATCCACGTTTTCTTCGCCGGGATATGGGTCTTGTGGAGACACGAACACCATAAAGGCTGCTCCGACCTCCTGCGCCTTTTCTATTGACGCAGGGTGCTCCGGATGCCCATCATTCCAGCATATGTACCTCAGATTTTTCAGATAATCCCGCTCTTCCGGGGAAATGGTCCAATTATTCAATATTTCATCACATTCGGCTTTCTGCATGATGCGGACCGCTTCCGCCATAGCCTTTCCCTCCATAAGCGGCGGGAAAAGATTTCTTATATATCTATTGCCCCAGCCATATGAAACCTTACTCCAGCCGAATACCACCTCTACGCCCTTTTCTCGCAGAGGCTCGCACATCTCATCGTTTGCCAGAACGCTGCAGGATTCTATCCATACGAAGTTGTTCGGCGCGCGGCTAATGTGGTTCGCAACGGCCGTGCCGTCTATATGCCAGTATTTCCCTACGTTGTACGCATGATAATCGTCCTTGTCCCGTTCGGTGATCCCCTCTCCCGTCAGAATGGAAAACCCGCCCGGAGAGCCGTGAGTTGCAATCTGCACTACGCAGCACGTCTCAAGACAATGTGCAAGTGCGTCTATCGTGGCAGTATCCTGGTAATAAAAATGGCAGGCTCCTCCCGTTGCCTCGGCCAGATCAAGCATCGCGTAATAATCGTGGATTCGCCACTGATCCTGCTCTCCGTAGTACGGCATAAACAGGGCAACGTCGCGGCAGTCGTCCACGCTTTCAGGCACCATTTGAAGTTCGGCGGTCTGTGGTATCTCTATGAACGATTCAGCAGGCTCTGAAGTATCTATCCGCCATAGTACCGCGGGCTCGTAGCCGTATGCTCCGCCGTCGGCCGTCCTCCACAGAACGCGGTCCCTATCGCGCCTGAGTGAATCGGGGACGTAGTCCTCGCGGGCGGTGACAAGCGACGCTACCTCGTCCATAAGCCCGAAATAGTCCGCTTCCGTCGGATCTTCGGGCAACCGTTCCCTCATAAGAGCCTCAACTGCGTCCCACGCGCCGTCTGAGCCGACGGACGACGTTTCCACGGTCAACATCTCCCCGTCTGCTGCGGCTAGGGCCTCAAAAGCGTCCGACCCGGAAATATCTGCGCCCGACGCCGCGGGCACAAAACAGAGGCAGAAAACCACTGTCAGCAAAAAAGCAAGAAAACGTCTGCGCATATCCCGAACCTCCCGTTATTTTTTTCTCTTAATTTCATTTTATCAAACAGGCGATGAAAATCAAGTGCGGCACTGCATTTTCACAGTCTGTTGGATGGCTTGTCGCGTACATATCGCGCGGCCCGTCAGTTTGACCGGCACGCCTGATGATTCGATATACACAGTCAGGAGAGACGTCTCCGCGAAGCTCTATTTGTGAGAAAATGATCATTTTGAAAGGGTTATTGAGAGTCGTTTATCGCGTAACGCTTTCATTGAGCGTAATTCCTTCACAAAATGACATTCCCGTTAACCCCCGTTTTGGCCCGAAGATCGGCATATCGGTACCGTCGTTTCTCGATTTTTTACAGGTTTTTGAAATAGCTATCCACTGTCCGCGTTTCTCCTTAGTAAACTCCGTTTTCCATGTCACATTATACTCACCGAATGTGTCCAAATCTGCCACAGCGACAGGGAAAATGAAAACTTACCCCCTCGTGTCCAGCTTACCCTGCTGCCTCTGTAACTTACCCTGCTTGCGGGTAAACTGCAGGCAAATCGTTAAATTGTATCAATCTCGGTATTTTTATATCATGGAAAATTGCACTTTATTTGCATAATGACCTTCGGGTTTTCTCGTTTAGTTAAGGTGCTTCAATACATCTTCCGACAAAATACTTTGGTGCGTCTTGCCGACAACCCTTAAAAAACTGATATTGTAGTTTTAGAGAAGGTATCTGTGATCCCCATTAAGGGGAATGCTCTTGCAGCAGACCGGGGATCTTCTTTTTTTTAATCTGCCGTTTATTGCATGAGCCACATCGTGAAACTCGATTTCAGATGTCGTATTTTTTATTTGCTCAACGGTAACTATTGCAACGGCGAACCTGTCTTAACTTTTCAACAATGCCGCCATGGAATATGTGCCTTTTGCCTGCTTTTTTGCATTTAAAGCAATTATTGGCATAGCGTTTTGGACAATATCTCCGCCTATCGCACTAAGGCGTGCATTTGTCCTAATTCGCCCTATGTTTTCTCCGACAAAGCTGTGTTGTAAGCTGCCTTTGTTTATATGGATTTCACGTTTAGCATATTTGTGATAGAATATAAGCAAAGGAGGCCTGTACCATGAAATCCCCCGCCCGTGAAACCCACAACATACCGCCCGTTTACGACGAGCAGAGCCGCATACTCATTCTGGGCTCCTTCCCCTCGGT
>JAFOLN010000358.1 GCA_017419325.1 Clostridia bacterium | reverse complement strand
GCCCGCCCGACGTAATATTCCAGGCTCAGTTCAGACAGGGCAGGGGCGTCTATGAACAGGACGGCAACACATACTTCTGCTACGGCTGAACGGCCTCTCAAGAGCCATGATATATTTTCGCCGGATTTTCGGCGCGTGTATGCCTTTTTATGCAAAATACTTGACAAAACCATAGAAAATATCATATTATAAAGATGTTTCAAAGCATATAGCGAGAACAACTTTTGACCAGTTTCTTTATGAAACTTAAGGCCATACGGACAGCCGGGTCAAACTGCCGACGGCAAAGCTTCCGCTTTGCCTTATTGATTGCGTTAAGAGCGCAACTTTTATAAGTTGGCAACTCAATTGCCAGTTGGTTACTTCATAACCAAGTGTACTTTGGTACACGCTTGTGAAACGGTCAATAAGAGTAGTAAAAGTAGTTCTTACTATATAGACTCTGAAGGGATTTTAAAACGCAAAGCCCGAATACCGGCTGAAGGCTTTGACTGACCTTAAAACGACATTTTACAAGGATGTGCCCAAGCGCTTTGGGTGCATCCTTTTCTTATATTTTGGGGGTGTGAGCATGGCTAAAATGAAACTTTACGGCTTTAACAATCTTACAAAGTCCTTAAGCTTCAATATTTACGATATATGTTATGCTAAAACGGCGCGTGAACAGCAGGATTATATAAAATACATAAACGAGCAGTATAACTCCGAGCGTCTTACGGCTATCCTCAAACGGCTTACGGAGATGATAGGCGCGACGGTTCTGAACATTTCAAAGCAGGACTATGAGCCCCAGGGGGCCAGCGTGACGTTCCTTATCGCCGAGGAGAGCATGGTAAAAGTAATGAGCGGGGAGACCGTTGTTTCCCATCTTGACAAGAGCCACGTTACCGTTCATACATATCCCGAATACCATCCCGAAACGTCCATAGCCACGTTCCGCGTGGATATCGACGTTGCCACCTGCGGCGAAATAACGCCGCTTTCGACGCTGGATTTCCTTATCGGCAGCTTCGACTCCGATATAATAACGATGGACTACCGCGTCAGGGGCTTTACAAGGAGCATAGAGGGAAAAAAGCTGTTTATCGACCACAGCATAACGTCGATACAGGACTATATAAACGACGATATACTTCAAAGATACGACGCCGTGGACGTAAACGTCTATCAGTCGAACATCTTCCATACGAAAATGCTCATTAAGGACATCGTGCTTCAGAATTATCTTTTCAATTCGGACGTGTACGAGATACCGCCGAAGATAAGACTTGATATAACAAACTCGCTGAGGCGCGAGATGATAGAGATATTCAGCGGCACCAACGTATACCAGGAGGTGTGAACGAATGGACCAGTCCAAAGCGCCGCTTCTTTCGGCGCTTGAACATATGCGCTACGACAGGCTCGTTCCCTTTGATGTGCCGGGGCACAAGCACGGCAAGGGCAATCCGGAGCTTACCGAGTTTTTGGGCGAGAAGTGCCTTTCAGTGGATGTAAACTCCATGAAGCCCCTCGACAACCTCTGCCATCCCGTAAGCGTTATAAAAGAAGCGGAGCAGCTTGCCGCGGAGGCTTTTTCGGCGGCAAGCGCCTTTTTCATGGTGGGAGGCACCACCTCCTCCGTGCAGTCCATGATACTTTCAAACGTAAAGGCGGGGGACAAGATAATACTGCCGAGGAACGTCCATCAAAGCGTTATAAACGCCCTTGTTCTCTGCGGCGCACAGCCCGTATATATAAACCCACAGACAAACAGGGAGCTTGGCATTGCGCTTGGCATGTCCGTGTCGGACGTAAAGCGCGCCATTGAGGATAATCCCACGGCACGGGCGATACTTGTAAACAACCCCACGTATTACGGCATATGCTCCGACCTTAAAAGCATAGTCGGCCTTGCCCATTCCCACGGCATGAGGGTGCTTGTGGACGAGGCCCACGGCACGCATTTCTACTTCGGAAAGGATATGCCCGTGTCCGCCATGGCCGCGGGCGCCGATATGGCCGCCGTGAGCATGCACAAATCCGGCGGCTCGCTTACGCAAAGCTCGCTGCTTTTATGCTCTGAGAGCGTAAACGCGGATTACGTAAGAAAGATAATAAACTTAACGCAGACCACTTCGGGGTCTTATCTTCTGCTTTCAAGCCTCGACATCTCACGTCGGAACCTTGCGCTTCGCGGCGTTGAGATATTTGAAAAGGTAAAGCGGTACGCAAATTATGCCCGTGAGGAGATAAACCTCATAGGCGATTACTACGCCTACGCAAAGGAGCTTATAAACGGCGACAGCATCTTTGACTTTGACACGACAAAGCTTTCCGTAAACACGCTGGGACTTGGGCTTGCGGGCATCGAGGTATACGACCTGCTTCGTGACGAATACGGCATACAGATAGAATTCGGCGACTTAAGCAACATCCTTGCCTATATCTCCGTGGGTGACAAGAATAAGTCGATAGAGCGTCTTATAGGCGCGCTGGGGGAGATTCAGAGGCTCTATAAGCGAGACGACCGCGATATGCTGGACTCCGAATATATAAGCCCCGTTGTGGTAACGTCTCCGCAGCAGGCGTTCTACTCCGAAAAGGAGAGCCTGCCCCTGTCACAGTGCCGGGGCAGGGTATGCGCCGAGTTCGTAATGTGCTATCCGCCGGGAATACCCATTCTTGCGCCCGGCGAGGCGATTACGCCTGCGATTATTGAATATATTGAATACGCCAAGGCAAAGGGCTGTATGATAACGGGTCCCGAGAGCATGGACGTAAGCCTTCTGAACGTAATGAAAGGAGCGTAAAATGGACGACTTATGGTTTAGCGAATATCATACCGAGAATGTGCGCTTTTCTATAAAGGTGACGCGGCAGGTATATCAGGAAAAGAGCGATTATCAGTGGATATCCGTCTTTGATTCAAAGGAGTTCGGCCGCTTTCTTACGCTGGACGGCATAATGATGCTTACCGAACGCGACGAATTTATATATCACGAGATGATAACCCACCCCGCCATGGTGGTAAACCCCAATATAAAGAGGGTGCTCATAATAGGCGCGGGTGACGGCGGCGCAATGCGTGAGCTTGCGAAGTATAAGACGATAGAGCGCATTGACGTGGTGGAAATAGATGAGCGCGTAGTCGAGATATGTAAGGAATATCTTCCGAAAACGGCGGTGGGCTTTGAAGACCCCCGCGTAAATCTGATGTTTTTGGACGGCCTTAAATTCGTAAGGCGCACGCCAGATAAATACGATCTTATAATTGTCGATTCCACCGACCCCTTCGGCCCGGGAGAGGTGCTGTTTACAAAAGAGTTCTACGGCAACTGCTACCGTGCCTTAAACGACAGCGGCATACTGATAAATCAGCACGAAAGCCCGTTTTACCCCGGCGACGCCGTTAATATGCAGTCGGCGCACAGGCGCATTAAAAGCGTTTTTGACAAAAGCTTCGTCTATCAGGCGCATATCCCGACTTATCCGTCGGGCCATTGGCTGTTCGGCTTTGCGTCGAAGAAGTTCGACCCCATGCTCGATATGTTCGCCTCCGAGTGGAACGAGCTGGGCATAAAAACGAAATACTACAACACGGACCTGCATTTCGGCGCGTTTGCCCTTCCGACATATGTAAAGGAGCTCCTCAATGAATAAGAACGTACAGACTTTTATCGGCTGCGACGCCGAATTTGACGAGGCGGCGGCCGTTATATTCGGCGCGCCCTTCGACGGCACCACGTCGTTTCGGCCCGGAACGCGCTTCGGCCCCTCGGCCATACGCGCCGAGTCCTTCGGCATAGAGACATATTCGCCCTACTGTGACCGCGACCTTTGTGAGGTAAAAGTCTTCGACGGCGGCGACCTCGATCTGCCCTTCGGAAACACGGAGAGAGTGCTTAAAATGATAGAGGAATACGCAGAGAAGGTCATTCTTTCAAAGAAACGCTTTATTATGCTCGGCGGAGAGCATCTTGTGACGCTCGGAGCCATGCGCGCCGTGGCAAGAGCTTATCCCGACGTCCATGTGGTGCATTTTGATGCCCATACGGACCTGCGTGACGAATATATAGGCGAGGAGCTTTCCCATTCCACCGTAATGAAGCAGGTGTGGCGCATTTTGGGCGACGGAAGGCTTCACCAGTTCGGCATAAGAAGCGGCGAGAAATACGAATTTGAGTTTGCAAAAACGCATACCAAGCTCCATAAATTCGACCTTGAGGGGTTTTCCGAAACGGTTGAACGGCTTAAAGGAAAGCCCGTGTATTTTTCTTTGGACCTTGACGTGCTTGACCCGTCGGCATTTCCCGGCACGGGAACGCCTGAGGCAGGGGGAGTGAGCTTCAAGGAGCTTATGGACGCTCTGCTTTTACTTAATAAGCTTGACATAGTGGCGTGCGATATAAACGAGCTTTCGCCGCATTACGACCAAAGCGGCATATCCACCGCGGCGGCCTGTAAGATAACAAGAGAGATAATTCTTCAGATGCTTTGATTTTTTAACTTTGAAAAGGGAGGTATTACAATGGGAAAATGTATGATAATCGGCTGCGGAGGCGTGGCGAGCGTTGCCATCCACAAGTGCTGCCAGAACAGCGAGGTCTTTGAGGAGATAATGATAGCAAGCCGCACCAAGTCAAAGTGCGACGCCTTGAAGGATAAGCTCTCCGGCACCACGAAAACGAAGATACACACCGCAAAGGTGGACGCGGACAACGTGGACGAGCTTGTGGCTCTCATAAACGATTTCAAGCCCAATGTTGTTTTGAACCTTGCGCTTCCTTATCAGGATCTTACGATAATGGACGCCTGCCTTAAAACGAAGACCCATTACATCGACACCGCCAATTACGAGCCCCTTGATACCGCGAAGTTCGAGTACAAGTGGCAGTGGGCATATATGGAGAAGTTCAAAGAGGCGGGCATCTGCGCGCTTCTCGGCAGCGGCTTCGACCCCGGCGTTACGGGCGTTTTCTCCGCATATGCGATGAAGCACCAGTTCGATGAGATAAATTATATAGACATACTCGACTGCAACGGCGGCGACCACGGCTATCCCTTCGCCACCAACTTCAATCCCGAGATAAACATACGCGAGGTCTCCGCGAACGGCAGCTACTGGGAGGACGGTCACTGGGTAGAGACGAAGCCCATGGAGATAAAGCGCGAGTACGACTTCAAGGGCGTGGGCAAAAAGGATATGTACCTTCTTCACCACGAGGAGCTTGAAAGCCTTGCACTGAACATTAAGGGCATAAAGCGCATACGCTTCTTTATGACCTTCGGCCAAAGCTACCTTACCCACTTAAAGTGCCTTGAAAACGTGGGCATGACGTCCATAGAGCCGATAGAGTACGAGGGCAAGATGATAGTGCCGCTCCAGTTCTTAAAGGCCGTGCTGCCCGACCCGGCGACTCTGGGCCCGCGCACCGTCGGCAAGACGAATATAGGCTGCATCTTCCGTGGAAAGAAGGACGGCAAGGACAAGACTTATTATCTTTACAACATCTGCGACCATCAGGAATGCTATAAGGAAGTGGGCAGTCAGGCCATCTCCTACACGACGGGCGTTCCCGCGATGATAGGCGCAATGCTCGTTATGACGGGCAAATGGATGCGCCCCGGCGTATGGAACATTGAGCAGTTCGACCCCGACCCGTTCATGGACGCATTGAACAAATGGGGACTTCCGTGGGAAGAAGACTTCAATCCCGTATTGGTGGACTGATGAAGGACAGGCTTTTATCGCTTCCCACGCCGTGCTATGTTGTTGACGAGGGGAAGCTTAAGGAAAACTTAAAGATACTTAAAGACGTTAAGGAGCAGGCAGGATGCAAAATCCTGCTTGCTCAGAAGGCGTTTTCCATGTTCTCGCTCTATCCGCTTATAGGGCAGTATCTTGACGGCACCACCGCAAGCGGTCTTTTCGAGGCGCGCCTCGGGCACGAGCACATGGGAAAGGAGACCCACGTATTCGCGGCGGCCTACGACCCCCGCGACTTTGATGATATCGTAAAGATATGCGGTCATATCGTGTTCAACTCCTTTTCACAGTGGGAAAAGTATAAGGATGCGGCGCTGTCTTGCGGCGTAAGCTGCGGCATACGCATAAATCCGGAGCATTCTACCCAGGATCACGCGATATACGACCCCTGTGCTCCCGGCTCAAGGCTGGGAGTAACCCGCGCCGCCTTTCGTGAAGACCTGCTTTCCGGCATCGAGGGGCTTCATTTTCACACGCTCTGCGAGCAGAACAGCGACGCGCTCATCGAGACGCTTTCTGCGGTGGAGGAGAAGTTCGGCGAATTTCTCGGCCGCATGAAATGGGTAAACTTCGGCGGCGGCCACCACATAACCCGCGAGGATTACGACAGGGACGCGCTCATTTGCGCCGTCCGCCGATTTAAGGAAAAATACGGCGTGCAGGTATACCTCGAACCGGGGGAGGCCGTGGCGCTTAATGCGGGGTATCTTGTGACCGCCGTTCTGGACGTTGTTCATAACGGCATCGACATCGCGCTTCTTGACGCATCGGCGGCCTGCCACATGCCGGACGTCATAGAGATGCCCTACCGTCCGCCGCTGTACAAAAGCGGCAAGGCGGGAGAAAAGGCGCATACGTACCGCCTTGCGGGCGCAACGTGCCTGGCGGGGGACATAATAGGCGACTATTCCTTCGACAGCCCGCTTTCGGAGGGCGACAGGCTCATTTTTGAGGATATGGCCATATATTCCATGGTGAAGAACAACACCTTCAACGGCATGTGCCTTCCGTCGATAGCCGTACTCCGTGAAAACGGCGAGACCGAGCTTGTGAAAAGCTTCGGATATGAGGATTTTAAAATGAGGCTTTCATAAGTCTTTGGAGGAAATAATGTTAAAAATCGGATGTCACCTTTCGTCGTCGAAAGGTTATTACAATATGTATAAAGACGCCGTTTACGTAAACGGCACCACTTTTCAGTTTTTCACGAGAAATCCCCGCGGCGGCTCCGCAAAGGCCATAGACGAGGATGACGTGAAAAAATATCTCGAAGCGGCGGGAGAATCGGGTATAGGCCCCGTAGTGGCCCATGCGCCCTATACGTTAAATGCCTGCGCCGCGGACGAAAAAAAGCGCACCTTCGCGCTTGATACTTTTAAGGACGACCTTGCCCGCCTTGAATATACGCCGGGGAACTACTATAACTTCCATCCCGGCAGCCATGTGGGACAGGGCGTGGAAAAGGGAATTGAATATATCTCAGCTCTCCTTAACGATAGCCTTAAGCCCGACCAGTCCACCACGGTGCTTCTTGAGACTATGGCGGGCAAGGGAAGCGAGGTGGGCTCGAATTTCAGCGAGCTTCGTGAGATAATCGACAGAGTGACGCTTAAGGAAAAGCTCGGCGTGTGCATTGACACCTGCCACGTCTGGGACGCGGGG
>JAFOLN010000357.1 GCA_017419325.1 Clostridia bacterium | reverse complement strand
GCCGCGCCCGTGACTTCGGTGCCCGCTGGGAGTTATGCGGGCTTTAAATACAGAAATACCCCGCTTCAAAGTCTTCGGAAACAACGTGTCTGAACCTCTTACTTGCTTTCGTCCGCCTTTTTGTTTTGTGGGTCGTCGACCTGCTTCCCGTTGTCATCTCCGTCGCTAAAGACTACCCATTTTTTGAGCTTTGAGTTCCAGAAAGCAACGCCTTTGTCCTGTCCCCACCGTTCTTTCATTGAGAGCTGTTTGTCTTCTGCCATTTTCGTTCCCTCCCTTTGTTCCGTTGTTTGCTGTTATTCTACGAAGAAGGCTTTTAAAAGTCAAGACCTTTCTTTAACGCAAAAAAGGCCGCCCTTGCCGGGCGGCCTTTCATCTTTTTTCCGGGGAATTACTTTATCAGCGAGCAGTTGATAACAACGGACGCAAATACTATCGAAACGATGGAAAGAAGCTTTATAAGGATGTTGATGGACGGGCCGGAGGTGTCCTTGAAGGGGTCGCCTACGGTATCGCCGACAACTGCAGCCTTGTGGTTGTCGCTGCCCTTGCCGCCGAATGCGCCTGACTCAATATACTTCTTCGCATTGTCCCATGCGCCGCCTGCGTTTGCCATCATGATAGCAAGCACGAAGCCGGAAGCCGTCGCGCCGCCCAGCATGCCAACAACGCCGTTTACGCCGAAGATAATGCCTACAACGATCGGTACCGCAATACCGAGGATAGCGGGAGCTACCATTTCCTTCTGCGCGCTCTTGGTGCAAAGGTCAACGCAGGTGTGGTAGTCTGCCTCTGCGGTGCCTTCCATAAGGCCCGCGATCTCCTTGAACTGACGGCGAACCTCAACAACGATGGACTGAGCCGCACGTCCTACGGACTCCATGGTCATAGCGGCGAAGATGAACGGAAGCATCGCGCCGATGAGCACGCCCACGAGTACGGGCGGGTTCGTAAGCTCAAGGTTGAGTACATACGAGGGATCTATCGCTCTTACCTGGTCTATGTAGGAAACGAGGAGAGCGAGTGCGGTAAGCGCCGCGGAACCGATTGCGAAGCCCTTGCCGGTCGCTGCGGTGGTGTTGCCCAGCGAGTCGAGAGCGTCGGTTCTCTTTCTTACGTCCTCACCCAGGCCGGTCATCTCGGCAATACCGCCGGCATTGTCGGCAACGGGGCCGTATGCGTCGGTCGCGAGCGTGATGCCCAGGGTGGAGAGCATTGCAACTGCGGAAAGCGCTATGCCGAAAAGACCGAGAGCATAGCTGTGGATACCGCCGGAGAGATAGAAGCTTGCCATAATGGAAGCAACTACTATAACTACCGGGATAACGGTGGAGCGCATGCCGAGAGCGAGACCGCCGATGATAATCGTTGCGGAACCGGTCTCAGACGTACCCGCAAGCTTCTGAGTGGGCTTGTAGGCGTCCGCCGTGTAGTATTCGGTGAAGTAGCCGATGAGTATACCTGCGAGAAGGCCGGAGATAACAGCGCCGAACACGCCGATGTGCTCCATGCCGAGAAGTCCGCGTACAACGAAGAAGGAAGCTATTGCAACGAGTATCGCCGCAATGTAGGTGCCGCGGCGGAGAGCCGACAGAAGCGCCTTCTGATCCGCGTCTTCCTTCGTCTTTACGAAGAACGAGCCTATGACCGATGCGAATACGCCGATCGCAACGATAGCCATCGTTGCAGCGATGCCGTTAAAGCCCAGACCTGCCGTTACTGCGAGCGCGCAGGCGGAAACTCTCGCGCCTACGTTGGACTCGTAAAGGTCAGCGCCCATACCTGCAACGTCGCCTACGTTGTCGCCTACGTTGTCGGCGATAACAGCCGGGTTGCGGGGGTCATCCTCGGGGATGCCTGCCTCTACCTTGCCTACGAGGTCAGCGCCAACGTCTGCGGCCTTCGTGAAGATACCGCCGCCCACACGCGCGAAGAGCGCCATCGTGGACGCGCCCATGCCGAACGTAAGCATCTGCATGGTGATCTGCGCTGCCTGCTCGGGAGCGGGAAGACCTGCGTAAACCGCCTTTAAGATGAAGTACCATATCGAGAAGTCAACAAGGCCGAGACCTACAACGACGAAGCCCATAACGGAGCCTGCCGAGAAAGCCACGCGAAGACCCTTGTTTAAGCTCTCCTTAGCCGCCCATGCCGTGCGGGCATTTGCGGAGGTAGCGATCTTCATGCCGAAGAAGCCTGCCAGTGCGGAGAAGATACCGCCCGTGAGGAAAGCTATCGGGGTGAAGAAGCTAAGCTGATGCAGGAAAGCGAGTATCAGCAATACAACAAAGACTACGATGAATACCTTTGCAACAGTGGTATACTGACGCTTCAAGTATGCCATCGCGCCCTTTCTTATGGAGCCTGCGATCTTTGCCATCTGCTCCGTACCCTCGGAATTCTTGAGCACGGTCTGAGCCATAACTATGGCAAAAATCAAGGCCACCACTGCACCTATGGGTGCAAGAAGCGTGAAATCGAACATAACTATTGATGCCCCTCCTTAATTTTATCTTTCATATTATAGCACCGAAAATCTCATTTTCAATAAAATTTACACTTTCTCCAAACATTTTGTAGGTCTTAATAAAATATAATATGTAGGTTCTCGGTTTTTTAGTCGATTTTGCCTGTTTGAACCGCCCCATAAATACAGGAATTATTTCAAACTTGTTGATTTTTAAAAGGTCGGGGGATATAATATACATACTGTAATGAAACGATGTGACGGAAGGTGCAAGGCATATGAAAACGGCTTTATCCCAACGGCTCGTATATTTAAGAAAAGAACGCGGCTTTACCCAGAAGCGGGCGGCCGAAAGTCTCGGCATATCCCAGGCGCTTCTCTCCCATTATGAAAAAGGGATAAGAGAATGCGGGCTGGGCTTTTTGTGCAGCTGCGCCGATTTTTACGGCGTGACCACCGACTATCTTCTGGGACGCTCCTGCGAAAAGGAGGCGCCGAAAAAGGAGACGCTCTACGACCCCGAAAAAAGCGAGGGCTGCGCCATGCGCGCCCGCCTTATCCGCGCCACCGGGATGCTCTTCGACCTTTACCACAAGCTGGGCTCCCCGGAGCTTATGGAGATCTTCTCCCTTTATATGTCCGTGCCCGTGTATATAATGACGCGCCACCTTTACGAATCGGGCAGCAACGTGCCGGGCTTTTTCTCCCTGCCGGACGATTACTTCCCCTACTCCCCCGTAAGCGCGCAGCTCATCGCCGAGATGAGGGTGCGAAAGCTCCTGTCCGAAATCGACGCGAGGCGCACGGCGCCGGAGGGCGCGGACGCGCTGCCGAAGATCGATTATACCGCCCTCTCCGAGATGTTCCCCCGGGAATATACGGCGCTTTTACAGGTGCTCCACAGCGTTGACCGAAGCTCTATGTCCCCGGACGGTCCCGATAAAAAAGAAGAATGAACATCTTGTCCCCGCTTTACGGCGGGGATTTTTTTGTTTGCGGGTTCCCCGATAAAATTTTTACTTTAAATTCCCGCGTTTTTATTGATTGTTACCATAATAGGTTGTATAATAATAAAAAAAACAGGCAAACCATACAAATCATATTTACAGGGAGGAAAATATTATGGCTTATTTTGAATACAGGACGAACGCCAGCTACGTTCAGGGCGAGGGCGCGCTTTTGGAGCTCAAAAAGTACGCTTTCCATCTCGGCTCAAGATTCCTTATCGCGATGGCATGCGGCCCCGTTAAGGAGCAGGTCCTCGCAAAGGTTAAGAAGAGCTTCGACGAGCCCATGCTTAACAACGTAAACAAGAAGAACCTTCGCGCAGGCATGTCGGCATATCTCGCAAGCCAGTATGACGCCATGGACAAGAAGGTCGAGTACGCCATCATCGACATCGACGGCCAGCAGGTAACCGAGGCCAACATAGAGATGCTCACCGGCGCGGCGCGCAAGTTCAACGCCGACTGCATCATCGGCATCGGCGGCGGCAAGGCCCTCGACATGGTTCGCGGCGTATATCACAGACTCGGCCGCCCCATAAAGGTAGTGCTCTGCCCCACCATCGTTGCGACGAACGCTCCCGCAAGCACCATAACCGTGCTCTACAACGACGAGGACAAGACGGTGGGCGCATGGTTCATGCCGTACCATCCGGAGCTGGTGCTCGTTGACACCGAGCAGACCATACAGGCTCCTCCGATAACGCTGGCAGCCGCTATGGGCGACATGGTAGGCACGACCTATGAGGGTCTTCAGACCATCAAGGACAGAAACACCGAAAACCAGATCGTTACCCCCGCGTGGGCATTAAGCCAGTGCGTATTCGATACGTTCTATCAGTACGGCGCAAAGGCTATGCTCTCCGCAAAGACCCATGTTCAGTCCATCGCTTACGATTCCGTTATAAACCTTATCGCGCACACCAGCGGCCCGCTCTCCATCGCCGTAAACGTGCATTATCCCCACCTTGTTGACGACGTTATCATCCAGTTCCCCCAGTGCACGAGAAAGCTGCACGGCCTGCTTGTCGGCGCGGGCGTAGTTCCGTACCTCATCTGGGCTAACGCGGAGTCGGAGGAGATAAACCGCTACATCGACTTTGCGACGGAAGTAGGCATTCCGCTTACGTTCAAGGAGCTCGAGATAACCGAGGACGACGTAAAGAACGACCTTATGAAGTACTGCGAAATCGCGGCTCACGGCGCGAACGCACAGCTCACCACCATAAAGGATATCCTCACCGGAAAGATGCTCTACGACAGCATGATAATGGCCGAGGCTTATATCAACGATTACAGAGCAAAGAAGGCGTAAGGGCGTCCCTTTTGCCGCCGCGTGAAAAATTCGCAAAAATGCTTGACCGGACACAATATATAGTTTATAATGAAGCATATTGCGAGGAGGTAATACAATATGTATGACAGAGATATAATAAATCCCGACAATCTTGATATGAAGTTCATAATGGACGAGATACTTCAGGCGGAACAGGCCGAGGGTCTTGAGAAGCGCGGACTTTATATTTCGAGAGCCGAGTTTCACGATAACGGCGACGGCACCTGCACCGAGAAGTTCAAGACGGCGGCGGTGCCCTTCGAGAGGATAAGACGCATCACCGGCTACCTTGTGGGCGACATGACGCGCTGGAACGACGCGAAGGCCGCCGAGGAGCGCGACCGCGTGAAGCATCATATGTAAGAAAAAAACCCCCGAAGCATACGCTTCGGGGGTTTTTTTTAAGAAGCCCCGAAAGCCTTCCCCTCATGAACCACCCCAAAAAATCCGCTTCGCGTATTTTCCGGGGGCCCCGGTCGGCCATCATACACGGCATAGTTATGTGGCTTTCCCGTAGATTCTACGCGGCTTCGCCGCTCCGCCAAGTCTGGGGTTCCCGCTGGAGGTTATGC
>JAFOLN010000356.1 GCA_017419325.1 Clostridia bacterium | reverse complement strand
TGTGAATAAAACGGTGAAGAAACTGCTCGGAGACAAGGATTATCTGGGCAGGCGATATATATGCTTTTTGGTAGGGGTACTGTTTGTATCCTTCGGTGTGGCTTTTACGGCAAAAGCCGGACTTGGAAATTCGCCCGTATCATGCATTCCGTATTCGTTGTCGCTTATATTTCCGCGGCTTTCCTTCGGAGGCTGGCTTTTTGCATTCTGCATTTTTCAGGTGCTCGTGCAGATAATACTGCTTTGTAAAAACTGTGTTATACCGGAGCTTGTGATACAGGTGATACTGGGACTTTTGTCCGGATACCTGACGGATGCGGCAATGCTTGTATTAAGCGGCGTTGTATTGGAGCATTATGTTATAAGGCTGCTGTTCTTTTTGGCGGGCTGTGTGATACTTGCAATCGGCGTATATCTTGAGCTTTTGGGCAGCGTAGCCATGCTGTCGGGCGATGCGTTTATAAAGGCGATAGCCGATGTGTCAGGGCAGCCTTACGGAAAGATAAAAGTGATAACCGACGTATCAATGAGCGTTATTGCGTTTGTGCTTTGCATGGTTTGTCTTAAATACCCCGCCGGAGTAAGAGAGGGCACGATAATAGCCGCCGTTTTGGTGGGAACGCTTATAAACCTGTTTAAAAAGCTCTTTAAGAAACCGGCGGCATATATCATTCCAAGTGAAGAGTGAAAACATAAAAAGACGCGCACGGCGCGTCTTTTTTCATGCTTCATTTTTTCATCACATAATCATTTTTCCGTCACATTTCATTCAAAAAACGCTCAGAAAGCGCCTTTATCATAAAATCGTAAGGTAAAACCTTGAAAGGAGGGCGCTTACATGGCTAAGTTCCGACATGAATACAAGCACATCATAAACCCGTCCGACCTTTATTCCGTAAGTTCGAGACTTTCGGCGGTGCTGCACCACGACAAGTTCGCAAAAGCGGACGGCACCTACAAGATATCGAGCCTATACTTCGACAACGTGTACGACAAGGCGTTAAGGGAAAAGATAGACGGCGTAAACAACCGCGAAAAATTCCGCATAAGGCTTTATAACGACGACCCGTCCTTTATAAAGCTTGAAAAGAAAAGCAAGAAAAACGGCCTCTGCCTTAAGGTCTCGCAAAGGCTTACCGCCGCAGAGACGGAAAGGATAATAAAGGGCGACATAGACTGGATGCGCGACTCCGGGAAGGAGCTTCTTCTGGAGCTGTACGCAAAGATGCAGTATCAGCAGCTAAGACCCACGGTAATAGTAAGCTATACGCGCGAGGCCTTCGTATATCCCCCCGGAAACGTAAGAGTGACCCTCGACTACGACATTCGCACCGCGCTCAAGGCGACCGACCTTTTAAACCCCATGCGGGTCGAGATACTGACGGGCACGAATATCGTCATGGAGGTAAAGTACGACGAGTATTTCCCGTCGATAATAAGGGATCTGGTGCAGGTTCCCGACAGGCGGGCGTCGGCCTTTTCAAAGTATGCAAAATGCCGCATTTATGACTGACCAAAAAGGAGGAAAAGAAAATGACATTCAACGACATCTTCAAATCAAGCTTTCTTGAGAACGTCACCACAGTAAACATAGCGGATATGCTTATCGCCATGGGCATAGCCTTCCTCATCGGTCTTTTTATCTTCCTTATATATAAAAAGACCTACTCCGGAGTAATGTACTCGCAAAGCTTCGGCATAACGCTCATAGCGCTCACGCTTATAACGACCGTGGTAATACTTGCGGTAACAAGCAACGTGGTGCTGTCTTTGGGCATGGTGGGCGCGCTGTCCATAGTGCGGTTCCGAACAGCCATAAAGGAGCCGCTTGACATAGCGTTCCTCTTCTGGTCAATCGCCGCGGGCATAGTGCTTGCGGCAGGCATGATACCGCTTGCCGTTATAGGCAGCATAGTTATAGGCGTAATCCTCCTTGTTTTCGTAAACAAAAAATCCCGTGTAAATCCCTACATTGTGGTTTTAAGCTGTGAAAACAGCGAAAGCGAAAAAACGGCGCGTGCATTTGTTGAGGCAAACACGAAGCGCTGCGTTGTAAAGAGCAAGACCGTAAGAAGCGGCGCGGTGGAGCTCAATATGGAGGTGCGCTTAAACGACGACAACTCCGATTTCATAAACGAGCTTTCTTCGCTTAAAGGCGTGCAGAACGCCGTACTCGTAAGCTACAACGGCGAATATATGGGCGCATAATAAAGCGTAAGTGTAAAACGGCAGGGACACGGTATTCGATGAATAAATACCGGCTCCTGCCGTTTGTTATATTATCTCGGATACAGCCGTAGACGTATCGGTACCCGTGCCGGACGGCAGTAACAGGCGAAAGCCTGCTTTTTTATTGACATCCTGCGTTATTATATATATAATAGCTAACGACATTAGTTATATATCGGGGGAGACATTGTGGATATTGAAAAACTGTCGAGAGAGCTTTTAAGCATCAGACTTGATTATCTCAGAGCCATTGACAACGGAGACGTTGCGCGCCTGGCAAGAGGAGAGCTTTTTGTACTGAATTTTTTAAGAGAGCGGGGAGGAACGGCCTTCCCCGTTGAAATAAGCGAGGCCATGAGCGTAAGCACGGCGAGAGTTGCGGTCATGCTTAAATCAATGAAGAACAAGGGCTGGATAGAAAGACGCGCCGACGAGTCCGACGGAAGGTATATCTCCGTTACTATAACAAAAGAGGGCAGAGAAGAGCTTGACGCCGTATACACCGAGGCAATTTCGAAAATGCGCCGCGTCCTTGAGTTTCTAGGCGAAGATGACGCCGGGGAGCT
>JAFOLN010000355.1 GCA_017419325.1 Clostridia bacterium | reverse complement strand
TTCGTGGGGGACGTGTCATACGACAGCGGCCCCGACTCCATGTTCGCCTCCGTGCGCCTTTACGACGCGCTCATAAAAACGGGGGCGTCCTTCAGACGCTTCAAAACGGGCACGCCGCCCCGCGTGAACGTAAACGATATAGATCTCTCCGAGCTTTCCGTCCAGCGCGGTGACGAAAACATAACGCCGTTCTCCTTTGATACGACCGACGCGCCCGTAAACCGCGCCGTGTGCCATATAACGTATACGACCGAGGAGACGCACAATATTATAAGGGAGAACCTCCACCGTTCGCCCCTCTACGGCGGAAAGATTGAGGGCATAGGCCCCCGCTACTGCCCGTCCATTGAGGATAAGGTGGTCAGGTTCGCCGACAAGGACCGACATCAGCTCTTTTTGGAGCCGCTGGGCCTTGATACGAACGAGATGTATATACAGGGCTTTTCAAGCTCCCTTCCGGAGGATGTGCAGATTAAGATGCTTCATTCGCTGCCGGGGCTTTCCCGCGCCCGCATGATGCGCACCGCCTACGCCATCGAATACGACTGCGTTGACCCCACGGAGCTTAAAGCCGCGCTTGAGTTCAAAAAAACGGAGAACCTTTACGGCGCGGGTCAGTTCTGCGGCACCTCCGGCTATGAGGAGGCGGCGGCGCAGGGTCTTGTGGCGGGCGTAAACGCCGCGCTGAAATTAAAGGGCGAGCCGCCGCTCATTCTTACCCGCGCCGACAGCTACATAGGCACGCTAATAGACGACATAACGACGAAGGGCATAAGCGAGCCGTACAGGATTATGACGTCGAAGTCGGAATACCGCCTCATTTTACGGCAGGACAACGCCGAGGAGCGGCTTATGGAGAAGGGCTGCCGCGCCGGGCTTG
The DNA here is from genome assembly GCA_017419325.1 of Clostridia bacterium. Lineage (GTDB taxonomy): Bacteria > Bacillota > Clostridia > Oscillospirales > RGIG577 > RGIG577. The sequence continues at coordinate 1,634 of JAFOLN010000355.1, read as the reverse complement.
TGTCAAAGGAGCGATACAACAGGTTCCTTTCCATGATGGAGGCGGTAAAGGCGGAAGAAAAGCGCATAGCGGCTACCACCGTTTCCGCGACCGAAGAGGTAAACGAATTTTTAAAAAGCCACAACACGACGCCCCTTGAGGCGGGCATAAGGCTTATTGAGCTTTTAAAAAGACCCGAGCTCAACATGGAAAAGCTTGCCGCAATCGATAAAACGAGACCCGAGGGGCTTTCGCGCAGAGTGACAGAGCAGGCCGAGATACGCATAAAGTACGACGGCTATATAAAGAAGCAGGAGGCGCAGATAAAGAAGTTTTTACGCGCCGCCCACGTAAGGATTCCGGAGGGCATCGACTACCTTTCCATAAAGGGACTCAAGGTTGAGGCAAGGCAGCGTCTTTCGGGGGCGCGTCCCGCCGATATCGGCGCGGCGTCCCGCGTGCCGGGCGTGACCCCGGCGGACATTTCCGTGCTGCTTGTGTATATTGAACAGATGAAGCGGGAGGATAAAAATGGAGGCGTATGATCTTTTAAAGGCGGGCATAGCCGATATAATGGGCGAGTGCGCCGATGAAACGGCGGAGAAGTTTAAAAAACTCACCGAATATATGACGGAATATAATAAAAATGTAAATCTCACGCGCATAACGGAGCCCATGGACGTGGTGCGGCTCCATTATCTCGACAGCGCCGCCGTGTTCGCCTGCGCCGACATAAAGGCGGGCGCGTCCGTCATCGACGTGGGCACGGGGGCGGGGTTCCCGGGGCTTGTGATGAAGCTGCTCCGGCCCGACCTGCGGCTTTGCCTTCTCGATTCGTCCAATAAGCGCATAGCATACCTTCGCTCGGCGGCGGAGCTTCTGAATCTCACGGGTATTGACTTTGTTCACGGCCGCGCCGAGGAGGTATCGCGTGAAAAGGGGTACCGCGACGCGTTCGACTTCGCCGTGTCCCGCGCCGTGGCGTCGCTTCCGAAGCTCTGCGAGCTTTGTATGCCGTATGTGCGCCCCGGCGGGAGATTTTTGTCCCTAAAGGGGCCCGACGCCGAGGCCGAGGCCCGTGCGGCGGAGAATGCCGTAAAGAAGCTGGGCGGCGGGAATATGCAGATCCGCCCCGCGCCCATACGCGGCGGCGAGGTGGAGCATTATATCGTTTCCGTGGAGAAGACGCGCCCCACGCCCGCGCAGTACCCGAGGAAGAACGCGGCCATTAAGAAGGAGCCGCTGTGAAAAGAGCCGAAAGGCTCTTTTTTTTATACGCCGAAGGCGTATACGCGGCTTCGGCGCTCCGCCGAGTCCTTGGTTTTCACAAATTAAAAAGCCTCTTATTTAATCCTGCATAACTCCCAGCGGGCACCGAAGTCACGGGCGCGACAGCGCCAATTGGTGGAAAAACAGTCTTGAATGATGCCTCATGGCGAAAAGCTTCGAAGACCTGAAGACGCGCCCTCATCCCGACTATAAATGGCGCGCTTAAAAACCGCACTAAGTAACGCCTCGCGGAAAGGGGCGCGAACAGCGTCCCCGAGAGCGAGGGAGTGAGGGGACGGGGGAGCGGCCAGCTCCCCGGGACTTTTGGTACTTTTCTTGTGAAAAGTAGGCCCCGCCGGCAGGCGAAAAGGGGCATTAGAACCGTG
>JAFOLN010000354.1 GCA_017419325.1 Clostridia bacterium | reverse complement strand
TCGTCGGTCGTATTCTTCTTCTCTATCATGACGGCGTAAACGCCCCATGCAAGGGCAAGCTGGTTTTTCACCTTTTCGGACACCGTCGTTGCGACTATGGGGCACGTGGGACGGTATTTTGAGATGGCAAGCGCCGTAAAGCCCGACTTCGTATGGGTGATTATCGCCTTCGCGCCCACATCGTAGGCCGTCTGACACGTGGCGTGGCTTATGGCGTTCGTTATGCTCTTTATCATGTTGTTGTCCTGCGCCCGGAAGCGGTTCTGATAATTTATGTCGTTTTCCGTCGTCTCGGCTATCTTTACAAGCGTTTTAACGGCCTCCACCGGGTATTTGCCCACCGCCGACTCGCCGGAGAGCATGACGGCGCTGGTGCCGTCGTATACGGCATTCGCCACGTCCGTGGCCTCGGCACGGGTGGGGCGCGGGTTCTTCGTCATGGACTCAAGCATCTGCGTGGCCGTTATGACGAATTTGCCGCCGGAGAGGCACTTTTTTATTATCGTCTTCTGAAGCGGCGGTATCATCTCAAAGGAAAGCTCAACGCCCAGGTCGCCTCTCGCCACCATTATGCCGTCGGAGACCTTTAAGATGGCGTCCATGTTCTCAACGCCCTCGCCGCTCTCTATTTTCGAGATTATCCTTATCTGCTTGCCGCCGTTCGAGTCAAGGATGTTTCGCACCTCCAGAACATCGAGGGCGGTTCTTACGAAGGATGCGGCGATGAAGTCCACGTCCTCCTTTACGGCGAACAGTATGTCGCTTCTGTCGCGTTCGCTCACGTAAGGCATGTCGAGCTTTACGCCCGGCAGGTTCACGCTCTTTCTTTCCGAAAGCGCGCCGCCGTTTATGACTTCACACTTTACGTCCTCGCCCGAGACCTCCTTTACGGAGAGCTCCACAAGGCCGTCGTCGATAAGTATTCTGCTGCCCGGCGATACGGCCCTCGTTATGCCGCCATAGGAAACCGATACGCGGGAGGCTGTGCCCTCCTCCTGCCTCGTCGTAAGCGTAAACTCGTCCCCGGCTTTAAGCTCAATCTTTCCGTCTTTGAATGTGCCGATGCGTATTTCGGGGCCCTTCGTGTCAAGAAGTATCGCAAGGGGGATGTTAAGCTCGCGCCGAAGCGCTTTCACCGTGTCAATGCGCCGCTTATGCTCCTCATGGGAGCCGTGGGAAAAGTTCAGGCGCACCACGTTCACGCCTTCAATAAGCATACTGCGAAGCACGTCCGCGTCGTCGGTCGAGGGACCGAGAGTTGCCACTATCTTTGTCTTTCTCATATTATGACCTCCTTCTTCGAGTCATATCTCTTAAACATATCCATACATATTGATTTTATACTATTAAAATGATATTTTCAAGCAAAAGCCAAAGGCTTATTATTTTTAGAAGAATTATCGAAAATCGAGGCTGCTTCCTGTGCAAAATATATCTTTTCGTCTGTTTTTCGCGCGTTTTTTCGCATGAAAAAAGAGCGGCAGCGCCGCCCTTTTATATCTGCATATTTATTCGGTCACAGACTCGACTGCGTCCTTTGCCGCACCTGCCGCGGTGTTTGCCGCGTCTTTAGCCGCGCTTGCCGTCGTGCTTGCAGCGTCCTTGGCCGCGCTTGCCGTCGTGCTTGCAGCGTCCTTGGCCGCGCTTGCCGTCGTGCTTGCAACGTCCTTGGCCGCGCTTGCCGTCGTGCTTGCAGCGTCCTTAGCTGCGCTTGCCGTCGTGCTTGCAGCGTCCTTAGCTGCCTCTGCAACGGTGCCTGCCGCATCCTTTGCGGCTCCTGCCGCCGTGTCAGCCGCGTCGGAAACCGCGCCTGCAGCGTCCGCGCCGCCTTCTGCCGCGTCAACGCCCGCAAGTACATGGTACCAGTCGTTCATGACCTCGGTCGCGTTCGTCGTGCCGTCCTCGTATGTAATCTTATAGAGCTCTTCGTTTCCGCTCCAGATCCGACGGACGTAGTTTACCTTGTTCTCCGCAAAGAAGAAGTCAAAGCGCATATCGTCGACCGGGAAGTAAAGCACAACATACTCGCCGTCGGGTACCTCGCTTATGTCAAGGTATTCAAGGCTCGCGCCCTTGGTGAGCACGTCAACGAAGGGCTTTGCCGCGTCGCTGTCGCCGGTCTTGGGGCCGAACTCGTTGGTGCTTATGGTATAGATGGTGTCATCCATGTAAGCCGCGCGGTTTAAGTAGATGTCCATCTCGGAATTGCCGCGCTTCTCGGATACGAGGCCCTCATTGTTTGCAATAAAGCTCTCGGGAACGGATGCGGCCCATTCATTGAGCGCGCTCCACTGCGCCATGTCGTCGTCCGTTATGTCGCCCTCGCGCTCAATGCGGACGTCGGTGGGATGATAGAGCATGTAGCAGGTGCCGTTTGCGTCCTTTGCGAATACTTCCTGTCCGGACATGTCATTGCAAAGACGCTGATGAAGCTCGTCCTCGGTTATGGTGCCGATGTCGAAAAGCCAGCCTGCGCCGATGTCGGTCTCGCCGCGGGCTTCCGCCGCTTCAACGGACGCCTTCTCGGAAACGGTGAAAAGTATGCCGTCTGCGTCTGCCTCGGGTGCTTCTGCCGCAACAAGGTCAGCGTAATCGCCGGGAACGGTCAGCGAATAATCACCGTTCGTAACGACCACGTCTTCCTTCTGCTTCGAGTTCTGGCATGCCGCAAGCGAAAGCGCAAGCACAGCCGCCAAAGCGATGCAGAGCACCGATTTCTTTGTGATCTTCATTTTCGAAAACTCCTTTTTTATTATATTCTCCCCTGATGGGGGTTTAATCTTATACGCATATTATATTATCTTATTTCATTTTTCGCAACATGTCTTTTTTATCTTTGCCTTATCGACAAGGGTTAAAGCATTTGCCCGCCGCGGACAGAAAGTCCGCGGCGGGCATTCGTTTATTCGTCGTCCTTTATAAGCTCCTTGAGGGAAGCCGCAAGACCTCCCAGGGCCTGTATCTCCGAAGGAATGATTATCTTCGTTGCATTGCCCTCGCTTACGTGCTCCAGCGCCTCGAAGCTCTTGAGCATAAGCACGGCTTTGTCCGGTTCTGCGGCCTTAATGCGCCTAAGACCCTCGGCCGTTGCCTCCTGCACCTTCAGTATTGCCTCGGCCTCACCCTCGGCCATGCGTATCTGCGACTCCTTCTGAGCCTCTGCCGCAAGGATTGCCGACTGCTTGTCTGCCTCCGCCTGAAGGATTACGGACTCCTTCTGACCCTCGGCCACGAGTATCGCCGCTCTCTTCTCGCCCTCTGCGCGAAGTATTGCCTCGCGGCGTTCGCGCTCGGCCTTCATCTGCTTCTCCATGGCCACCTGAATCTCTCTGGGCGGGATGATGTTCTTTAACTCCACGCGGTTTATCTTTATGCCCCACGCGTCGGTTGCAACGTCGAGTATCTCGCGCATCTTCGAGTTTATGGTGTCTCTCGACGTTAAGGTCTGGTCAAGCTCCATGTCGCCGATGATGTTTCTGAGCGTCGTAGCCGTTAAGTTCTCGATGGCGCGCATCGGGCTTTCAACGCCGTATGCGTAGAGCTTCGGGTCGGTTATCTGAAAGAATACGACCGTGTCTATCTGTATTGTTACGTTGTCCTTCGTTATAACGGGCTGGGGCTTGAAGTCAGCCACCTGCTCCTTTATGCTTACCTTTCTTGCAATCCTGTCGATAAAGGGGATAAGAAAGTGAAGTCCCACGCCCCAGGTGTTAATATACGCGCCGAAACGCTCTATAACGTAGGCCGAAGCCTGAGGCACGATCTTTATCCGGCTTATAAGGAAAATAACCACCAAAGCTAAAATGATAATAGGTACCAGCATGTCTTTCTCCTCCTTCTATTATGCTTCACTTACGGGCTCGACCATCAGCTTTACGCCGGATATTTCGCGTATGACGGCCTTGTCGCCCGCCGAAAGCTTTATGTCATCTCGCACGGCGCGGGCCGTCCAGTCCTGTCCCAGCACCTTCGCCGCGCCTCTGCCCTCAAGGTTGTCTATATCCTCCGTTATGACGCATTCCATGCCGATAAGGCGGTCTGCGTTGGTGCGCTTGAGCTTCGGCGTAAGTATCTTTTTTACAACGCGGCGCGTCGAAAGTATAAGCACTATCGACACCGCCAAGAACAGCACTATCTGCCACACCGGTTCAAGCCCCAGATGGGCGGCTATCATGGATACTATGGCGCCGAGGGAGAACCATATGGCCACAAGCTGCACGGAGAATACCTCCAGAAGCGCCGCTACAATAATAACGGCAAGCCATATCCAAACCCAATTCACATCATCAGCCACTTTCTCAATAAAAGACGCATTGATTACCAAAATCGTTCCGCATTGCCTGAGGCAGCTTACAATATAAGTATATAATGTAATTATGTCTAATTTGTTAAAAAATAATCAATGGGGCGTTAATTCGACGTTTTTACTTCTTTCCCTCCGCCTTTTTGTGCGCCTCGTACTTCATGCGCTCCTCCTTCGAGAGGAACTTCTTTCTCAGTCTTAAGAAGTTGGGCGTTACCTCAAGAAGCTCGTCGTCGGCTATGAACTCAAGGCACTGCTCAAGGCTCAGGGTCTTCGGGGGCGTAAGTCTCAGCGCCTCGTCGGAGCCGGAGGCGCGCATGTTCGTGACGTGCTTCTTTTTGCACACGTTTACCGCCATGTCGCCGTCGCGGCTGTTCTCGCCCACTATCATGCCCTCGTATACATTCACGTTGGGGCCTATGAACAGTACGCCTCTGTCCTGCGCGTTGTAAAGGCCGTAGGTCACGGACTTGCCCGTTTCAAACGCCACGAGGGAGCCGCGGGTGCGCTCCTGTATCTCGCCGCGCATGGGCTCGTAGCCCTCGAATATGGAGTTTATGACTGCCGTGCCCTTCGTTTTCGTCATCATTTCGCTTCTGTATCCGATAAGGCCGCGGGAGGGCACCATGAACTCGATGCGCGAATAGCTCTGGGTGGGCGTTATGGAGAGAAGGTCGCCCTTTCTAAGGTTCGTGCTCTCAATGACGGTGCCCACGTATTCCTCCGGCGCGTCAACCACAAGACGCTCCATAGGCTCGCAGATCTTGCCGTCGACCACCTTCGTTATTATCTTCGGTTTCGATACTAAAAATTCATATCCCTGACGGCGCATGTTCTCTATGAGCACGGCTATGTGAAGCTCGCCGCGTCCCGATATCTTGAACGTGTCCGCGGAGTCGGTGTCCTCCACCTTAAGGCTTATATTGGACTCAAGCTCCTTATAGAGCCTGTCGCGCAGGTGGCGGGAGGTGACGTAGGAGCCGTCCTGCCCCGCGAAGGGGCCGTCGTTTACGGAGAAGTTCATCGTAAGCACCGGCTGGTCAACCTTTATCGCGGGCAGCGGATCGGGGGCGTCGGGCGAACACATGGAGTCGCCTATATTTATATCGGAAAGCGCGGATATTGCCACAATCTCGCCCGTGGAGGCCTCGCTTACCGCCTCGCGCTTTAAGCTCTCGAAGGTGTAAAGTCCCGATACCTTCGCCTTGACTGTCTCTCCGTTCTGGCGGCAGACGACAACCTGGTCGTTAAGCGCTATGCGGCCGCGGTTTATCTTGCCCACGGCGATGCGTCCCGTATAGTTGTCGTAGTCGATGTTCGACACGAGCATCTGGAAGGGGCCGTCCTCTACGCCGCAGGGCGGGTCAATCTGATTTTTTATGATTTCAAAGAGCGGCTTTAAGGTGCCGTCGTGCTTGTCGGGGCTTAAGGAAGCCCAGCCGTCGCGTCCCGACGCGAAGACTACGGGCGAATCGAGATACGACTCGTCTGCGTCAAGGTCCAAAAGGAGCTCAAGCACCTCGTCCACCACCTCATGGGGGCGGGCGTTCGGCCTGTCGGCCTTGTTTATAACGATGATGACCTTAAGCCCAAGCGCAAGCGCCTTCTTTAACACGAAGCGCGTCTGCGGCATGCAGCCCTCGAAGGCGTCAACCAAAAGGAGCACGCCGTCCACAAGGCCAAGGCTTCTTTCCACCTCGCCGCCGAAATCGGCGTGTCCGGGAGTGTCAACTATATTTATTTTAATATTCTCATAATATATGGCCGTATTTTTTGCAAGTATCGTTATGCCGCGCTCGCGCTCCAGGTCGTTTGAGTCCATGACGCGCTCTACCACCTGCTGATTTTCGCGGAAGATGCCGCTCTGACGGAGCATTGCGTCAACGAGGGTCGTTTTGCCGTGGTCAACGTGCGCGATTATAGCGATATTTCTTATATTTTCCTGTAAAACCATTATTATCACCTTCAAATTCAAATTAAAACACTCTATATATTATCACACACAAATGCGCAATACAATGAAAGTATTTACTACATTTTAATGTTTTGCAGAAAAAATTACCGTTTAAATTGCCAAATGCAAAAGTATGCTGTATAATATAGTTGATTAACAGATTATAACATCGAATTTACTTTAAAAAAGGAGTTGTTCAAATATGCCTCAGGTAGTTACGGCGCTTGTGGAGGACGGCGATAAGATCTTCATCGCACAGAGAAGCAAGGACGATGAGCTTCCGCTCATGTGGGAGTTCCCCGGCGGCAAGGTGCGCCCCGGAGAGCCCAGCGACGAAGCGATAAAGCGCGAATACAAGGAGGAGCTGAACCTTGATATCGAGGTGACGGGGCTTTACTCCAAGGGCGTTTACGCTTTCATGAAGTGGGAGGTCGAGGTGCTTATGTACCGCGCAAAGATAGTCGGCGGCGAGCTTACGTTAAACGAGCACAACGACTATACGTGGGTAACAAGAAAGGAGCTTAAGGATTACGAGATAATCCCGCCCTATAAGCACTTCTACGACCAGCTTGTGGCCGAGGGAGAAAAGGAATAAGCGACGCGAAAACAAACGGGCTTCTCGCCCGTTTGTTTTTTTGGGGGTAAGTCATAAGCTTTCCCGCCGCCCCGGCTTCCTGCACGGACGCAGGAATTTTTTCGCGCATTTCATAAAAACGCGCCCCAAAACGTATATTTATTGCCATATATGTTCTTTATTGTGTTTGACTTTTTTATGTGAATTATCTATTATAATATGGTCAATTTTTATTTACCAATTGAAAGGATTTCCCCGCATGGATACTAAAGTAAACGCCAAGGGCGTATTCGTCGTTTTAGTGCTCGGCGCGATAATCACCGCCCTTGTGTCAACCGTCATGAGCACCGCGCTGCCTGCCATTATGAAGGAATTTTCCATACCCGCTTCGCAGGCGCAGCTCGTTACAAGCATTTATTCGCTGGTGAGCGGCATTATGATACTCGCCACCGCCGTTATAATAAAGACGTTCAAGACAAAACGGCTCTTTTTCACAGGAATGCTGCTTTTCTCCGTGGGCGTGCTCCTTTGCGCCCTCTGCCCCACCTACGGCGTCATGCTTGCGGGCAGAGTCGTGCAGGGCGTGGGCTACGGCATCATCATCTCCCTTACGCAGGTCGTTATCCTTACGATAGTGCCGGAAGGGCGAAGAGGCTTCGCCATGGGCATATACGGCTTTGCCGTGGTGCTCGCGCCCATACTCGGCCCCATATTGGGCGGCGTCATAATAGACCGCTATTCCTGGCGGCTCATATTCTGGATTATACTTATATTATGCGTTATAGACCTGGTGCTGGGCCTTATATTCATGCGTAACGTGCTGGAAAACACGCCCCAGCGCTTCGACGTGCCCTCCATGCTGCTTGCGGCGGCGGGCTTTACGGGCATAGTGCTCGGCACGGGCAACATAGGAACATATCCCTTCCTAAGCGTGAGAGTCGGGCTTCTTCTGATAGTCGGCGCGGCCGCGCTCGTGGTATTCGCGCTGCGGCAAATGAAAATACCCGAGCCGCTTCTTAATCTCAGGGTATTCAAGACGCGGGATTTCACCGTAGCCGTCATAATGAGCGTAATACTTTACGGCACGATGAACGCCATGCCCACGATAATGCCCATACTCGTTCAGACGATAATGGGTCACAGCGCGACCATGTTCGGCATAGTCATCGCGCCCTGCTCCGTCATTATGGCAGTACTCAGTCCCTTCACGGGAAAGCTCTTCGACAGGATAGGCATGAAGCCGCTTGCGCTTATCGGCTGCATACTTGCCACGGTGAGCAACGCCTGCATACTCTTCGTAAGGCAGGACAGCCCTATAATAATGCTTATTGTGATACTTATCATCTTCGGCGTAGGCATGGCCTTTGTTGTCATGAATCTTGTGACCTTCGGCATGGCGCGTCTTGAGGGCGCAAAAAAGACCGACGGCAACGCGCTCATAACATGCCTTCGCACCATGGGCAGCGCGCTGGGTACGGCGGCTTTTGTGGCTCTCATGTCGGTCGGTGTAACGGGCGGCAATTACGCCGTTGAAAACGTGCACCACAGCTACGTGGGCATGACCGTCTGCACCGCCGCGACCGTGCTTATCGTCTTATTCTTCATAAAGGGAAAGAAGGACGAACAAAAGAAAATAGAACAGGAAAAGATAGAAGTCAAATCAGAATAGAATAAAAAATTCGGGGCAGGACCGTAAGCGGTCCTGCCCCTGTTTCATGAATTGCTCATGGTATCGGATTACCCTTATTTTCGCGTGCCTGCGCGAAGCGCCTCGCGCACCAGCGGCACGTAGCCTTCACGGTACCCCAGCGCCAGCGGGTGGATGCCGTCGCTGTTTACGTAATATCTGTCCGTCACCGTGTGGTCCGTGTCGTAATCGACAGGCGAAACGTACTGAGAAAACGCGGAGTTTATCACGCTGCGGTTGAATACGTCGATAAGCTCCACGCCGTAGAGCCTGCACACCTCGGCTATGGCCTCGTTCATCTCGGTCTGAGTATAGCCGCCCGTGAAGTGCGCCGTCCACGGCCACGTCTTTATTCTGTGGGCCGCGACGAAGAACCTCTGCGCCGCGGGGTATTTCGTTATCATAAGATAAAAAAGATACTCAAGCCCGCCGAGAAGCGTTGACTTGTCAAGCGCGGCGGCCTCCTCCGCTGTAACGGCGGGATGCGCCGGCACCGTGCCAAGCGGCGCGTTGTAGAAGTAATCGTTCACGCCGCCGTCCGCAACGATGACGTCGGGCGAATATCCCGCGTTTACGTCCGCTTCGGAGAAGTCGATGAGCTGCTGATAAATGCACAGGTGGTTCGCCGTGTTCATCCGTATGTTGGCAAGGCACGCGCCGGGGTATGAGGCGTTCTGCCTTACGAGGTTCAGGTCGCCCAAGTACCCCCTGTGACCGTTTCGGGAGCCGTAACAGATGGAATCGCCCACGGAAAGGACGCTGTAAGGCTCAAGAAGGCTCGGCACCGTCCAGTCCTGATAAGTTGCCCCGCTCCTTCGGTCTATAACGCGGTACACAAGCTGCCCCGAGGAGGACTTAAGCGCAAACTGGATGTCGTAATTCGTCGAGTAACGCTTATTGAAGAAGATTGGACTGTAATACGGCGAGTCGCTGAAGTTCGCCTGACTTGCAAGCATGATGACATTCTCCGTGATTTCGCTCAGCGCCGTTATGTCCTTTTCATCCACATATGACGATACGCTGAGAATAAGCTTGTTGCAGAAGCTCTGCACCGTCTGAAGGTCTGAAAGCGTTGCCGCTCCCTGCCAGCCCACCAATGCGCCGTAGGGCGAAGTCCTTGCGACGATTCTCCACCAGATGCGCTTGCTGTCGCCGTATTCGTAGACTATCTGCAGCTTGTAGCCGGGCGAAATTCGCGCCCCGGCAAGAACGCCGTACTGCGCGCCCTCGGGCGCGTCGCTCCAGCCCGCATTGACGAAATTGAGCGAACATATCACGTTCTCCGGCACCGCCGAAAGCGCTGCGTATGCGCCCGCGTCAACGGCGGCGTATTTCGCCACGTCCGCATGATTCGCCCCGACGCGCCACGGCGTCCAGCCGCTTAAAAGCTTAAGTCTCACGGCCGTCGTGTCACGCCCGAAGAAGATTTGCGCCGAATATGCGGACGCGGGATTGTACGACAGCGTAAGCACATATGAGGCCTCTCCGTAGGCGGGCAGGTTTGCGATGTGCGCCGCCGTGATGTTTGAGGATATATTGATAATCCTGTTCGCGGGAAAGTCGTCCGCGCTTGCGTAACCGCCCGTGTTTGACGCCTGCAGATAAAGAAGCGAGCTTTGCACCGCCTTTTTAAGCTCGTCGCCCACGGCCTTCGCTTCGGCGGCGCGGCCCGACAGAGAAAGCGACGCATCAAGATTGAGTATCTCGCCCGCGTCGCCCTTTTCGCCGCGATCTCCCTTGTC
>JAFOLN010000353.1 GCA_017419325.1 Clostridia bacterium | reverse complement strand
GTCTCATTCTTTGTCGGCGAAAGCATTCTAAGCGCCGTATCGTAAAGCGCCTTCATCTGCTCGGGGTTCACCTGATAAAAGGAGCGGTGTGGTATAATAAAACGCACGTCTCCCACCGTGTCGCGTATCTCGTCGCGCCCCCATATGAGGCGGGATTGCGCCCCCATGATGACGTTCGTCTTTTCTTTGTTAATGTTTAAAACAACGCCCGAAAGCCCGGGAACTTCCTCCCGCAAAATCTCAACGAGCCGCCCTTCGTCCTTCAAAGCATCGGCGTTTATTACGACGGCGATCTCCACGTCGCCCATGGCGCGTCCCTCCCGGGCGAACACATGGCGCACCGCGCCCGTGTGCGCGGCTTCGTTGTAAACACTCTCCCCCGTTTCTTCTATATATCTTCGCACGGCTCCCGCCGCCGCAAAGACGCGGGGCGACTGTATAAGACAGCCGTCTATGTCAACAACGTCGTGGGAGCGGCTCCTGTAAAAGCCGATGACGAGCCGCCCGTCGCGGCCGCGCTTTACGGGGAACTGCGCCTTGTTGCGGTAGCCCCGTATGCTTTCCGCTCCTATTATGCGAAGGGCGGGAAAATCGACGCCGCCCAGCTTCTTTATGTTATTGTACACCGCGTCCCGCTTTATCTTAAGCTCCGCTTCATATGTTAAATGCCAGAACGCGCACCCGCCGCACTTCGGGAATGCGGGGCACGCGGGCTCCATCCTCGCGGGCGACGCCTTTAAAACTTTTACGATTTTCGCGTAAGCAAAGCTTTTTTGCACCTTCATTATGAGCACGCGGGCGCGTTCGTCCGGCGCGCCGCCCTGCACGAATATGACGAAGCCCGACTCAAGGCGGGCAACGCCCATCCCCTCCAGCGTGACGGAGGATATATATACTTCGATGATATCGTTCTTTTTAGGTCTGTCCATATTATTTCTCCATAAAGAGCGCGTCCCGCGCTAACCTACAAGCTCCGCGGGCGAAAGCGCGTCAAGGCGCGCCGCGTTCGTCTTTACGTCGGCTCCGCCCGTCCTTCGGGAAAGCTCCTCCGAAAGGCTTTGCCCCGTCCCGGCGTAATATTTTTCAAGGGCGGCGCGCTTTACTGCCGTTTTCGTTATAAACCGCCACGCCTCGTCCGTAAGCCCCGAGGCCTTTAAGAACCGCTCGTAGCTTCGGCCGTTCACCGTGACCGCGTCATAGCTTTCCCGGTATTTTTCCTCCATGGCGTCGTCCCACGAAAGCGAAAGCTCCGAAAAAAGCCCGTTTATTATATATTCCTCCGCCGTCCTTTCGGCGGCCAGCCGCTTCGCCGTGTCAAAGGGCGTCTCGCCGCCCGTAAGCTCCGCCTCCCAGAATGCCCCGGTGGAGCTTTCGGCTTCATACATGGCCATTACGCGGTACATGGCGCTCTTAAGGTAATAAATATACACCGCGTCGTCCGTCTCCTCGCCGTTCACCGTAAGATACGCCCCGCCTTCCTGCGCGGCGCACCCCGAAAGGAGCAGAAACGTCGCCGCGATAACGAAAGCGGCGGCGCGGACGCACGGTTTTACGCCCGTCCTCATTCCCCGAAGACCTCTTTTGCGTAGCGCACCGACTCCATGGCGTCGCGGGCGTAAAAATCGGCGCCCGCCTTCTCGGCGTATTCCTCCGTCAGCACGGCTCCGCCCACCATGACGCGGCAGAAATCACAGCCCGCCTCCTTAAGGCGCGCTATCGTCTCCTCCATGCTCACGACCGTGGTGGTCATAAGGGCGCTTAAGCCCAGCAGGCGTATATTGTCCCGCTTCACCGCCTCGACTATCGTTTCGGGGTCAACGTCGCGCCCCAGGTCTATTACGTCGTAGCCGTAGTTTTCCAATACCACCTTTACGATGTTCTTTCCTATGTCGTGTATGTCGCCCTTCACGGTGGCAAGGACTATGCGTCCGCGGGAGGCTCCCGCCTCGCCCGACGCGCTCATCTGCTCCTTTATCACCGTAAACGCGCCCTTCACCGTCTCCGCGCTCATGATAAGCTAGGGAAGGAATACGGTGCCCTCCTCAAAGCCGCGGCCGACCGTGTCAAGGGCGGGGATAAGTATGCCCTCTATTATCTCCATGGGCGTCTTTGTTTCAAGCTCGGCGCGCGCCGCGTCCGGGGCGGCGGTCTTTAATCCCTTTATGACTATCTCAAAAAGCGAGCCCGCCTGCGCGTCCGCGCCGGACGCCGCCGTCCTCGTCTGCACCTGCTTTGTGTCCGAGACCGTCCCCGCGTACATGTCCACATAGTCGGAGCAGTTCTCGTCGTTTCCCGACAGCACGTTATACGCGCGGTACGCGCGCATCATGTCCTCCGAGCAGGGGTTTATAATGCAGGCGTCAAGCCCTCTTGAGAGCGCAAGCGTAAAGAACGCCGAGTTTATTATCTCGCGGCGCGGAAGTCCGAACGAGACGTTTGACACGCCCAGCACCGTGTTCACCTTAAGCCGGCGCTTTACCTCCGAAAGCGCGTCGAGGGTGCGCACGGCCTCCCCCTGATCCGCCGATACGGTGAGCGTCAGCGTATCTATTACTATATCCTTCTTCTTTATGCCGTATTTCGCCGCCTCGTCTATTATGCGGCGGGCAACGTCGGCGCGTCCCCCGGCCGACGCGGGTATGCCGTCCTCGTCAAGGCAGAGCCCCACAACGACGCCGCCGTATTTTTTAACGAGCGGGAATATTTTGTCCATGACCTCCCGCTTTCCGTTTACCGAGTTTATCATGGCCTTGCCGTTGTAGACACGAAGCGCCGCCTCCAGCGCCTCGGGGTCTGTTGAGTCAAGCTGAAGCGGCAGGTTCGTTACGCTCTGAAGCTCCTCTGTCACGGCCTTAAGCATCTTCACCTCGTCTATCTCGGGAAGACCAACGTTTACGTCGAGGATATGCGCGCCGCAGTCGTCCTGCGTCACGGCCTCCCTTAAAATATAGCCTATGTCGCTGTTTCTGAGCGCCTCCTTGAACTTTTTCTTG
>JAFOLN010000352.1 GCA_017419325.1 Clostridia bacterium | reverse complement strand
CTTCGGGGATATCGTGGGGCTTATGCACTCGAAGATGTCCCAGGGGGAGCGCCGCGACGAATACATGAGAATAAAGCGCGGCGAGGTAAAGATAGTAATAGGCACGAGGATGGCGGTGTTTTCAAACCTTGAAAACCTTGGCGTCATAATCATAGACGAGGAGCAGGAGCATACATACGTCTCCGAGATGCCCCCGAAGTACCACGCCGCCGACATCGCAAAGTACCGCTGCAGGGAGGACAACGCGCTTCTTGTGCTGGGAAGCGCAACGCCGTCGCTTGAAAGCTTTTATTACGCAAAAACGGGCAGATACCGCCTTTTAAGGCTCAAAGAGCGCTACGGAGGCACGCTCCTTCCCGAGGTGAGAGTCACCGACATGATGGATGAGCTTATGCGGGGAAACAAAAGCGAGCTTTCGGGCGAGCTTCTGGGCGAGCTTTCGGAGAACCTTTCGCGGGGCGAGCAGTCCATAATATTTTTAAACAGGCGAGGCTACTCCACATCCGTGTCGTGCCCCAAATGCGGCTATGTGGTAAAGTGCGTAAACTGCTCCGTGCCGCTTAAATACCACAAAAAGAACGACCGCGTTATCTGCCACATATGCGGCTACAGTGACGACACGCCGAAAACGTGCCCCGAATGCGGAAACGACATGATAGCCTTTTCGGGCGCGGGCACGCAGAAGGTGGAGGATCAGCTTTCCTCGCTTCTTCCCGGGGCGCGCATAATAAGGATGGACGCGGACACCACCATGGGCAGGAAGGCCCACGACGAGATACTGAGAGAATTCGCCGCGGGCGAGGCGGACATACTTCTCGGCACGCAGATGGTTTCAAAGGGGCTCGACTTCGACGGGGTGACGCTTGTGGGCGTTTTGAACGCCGACGCGCCCATGTACTCCGACGATTTCAGAGGCGCTGAGCGGACGTTTTCCCTCGTGACTCAGGTAATAGGGCGCGCGGGGAGGCGGGCCGTGCGCGGGCGCGCCGTCATACAGACGCTCTCGCCCCGCAGTCAGATAATGGCTCACTGCGTGAAGGGCGACTATGAGGAATTCTACGAAAGCGAGATAGAATTAAGACGCGCGCTTATTTATCCGCCGTTCTGCGACCTTGCGCGCCTTACGGTGTCGTCCTCGCTTGAGGACACGGCGAACGCCATGGCGGACCTTCTCGACGCGATAATAAAGAGAAAGCTCTCTTTAAACAATGATATAAAGGTGATAATACTCGGCCCCGCGCCGCCGTCCGTTGCAAAGGTGAACAACAAGTACCGAATGCGCATTATTTTAAAATGCCGCAATTCAAAAAAACTGCGGGAGTTTCTGCGGGAGGTTTCAAAAGGCTTTGCGAAGGAGAAAAAGGGCGCGAAGGCCGCTCTCGCTATAGAGATAAACCCGGCGAACATATAATTTTCAGAAAATTCATTTTGGAGGAATACTTATGGCACTGAGAAACATGAGATTTTTAGGCGACGATATACTGAGAAAGAACACCCGCACGGTGGAGAAGTTCGACGAGCGCCTCTGGGAGCTTCTTGACGACATGAAAGAGACGCTCGTTTCCCAGAACGGCGCGGGACTCGCCGCTCCCCAGGTGGGCATACTTAAAAAGGTCGCTATTGTATCGTTCGACGATGTTCATATAGAGCTTGTCAATCCCGAGATAACGCATGAGGAGGGCGAGGTGTCCGACATGGAGGGCTGCCTTTCCATACCGAACAAGACGGGCTACGTTACGCGCCCGAGCAAGGTGCGCGTTCACGCGCAGGACAGAAACGGCGAATGGTTCGACGTGGAGGCCGAGGGCTTCGTTGCGCGGGCGCTGTGCCATGAGATAGACCACTTAAGCGGCATCCTTTACTCCGACAAGGTGACAAAGTGGGTGGACAACGACGAGCTTGAAAAAATGCGGGAGCAGGCGAAGAAGCGTCACAACAAGGTACCCCAGAGAGTGACGTTCACAAAGCCCGGCTCCGAGGAGTGAACAGGATGAAGGCAGTATTCATGGGCACGCCCGACTTTGCCGTGGGATGCTTAAAATCCCTTCACGAAAGCGGCCATCAGGTTCTGGGCGTATTTTCCCAGCCCGACAAGCCGAAGGGAAGAAAGCAGATAATGACCGCGCCTCCCGTAAAGGAGACGGCGCAGGCGCTCGGCATTCCCGTATATCAGCCGAAGACATTAAGAGACGGCGAGGCGCTTGAGATAATAAAGAAGCTGAATCCCGACATAATAATAGTCGTGGCCTACGGAAAGATACTTCCGGGGGAGATACTTCATTTCCCGAAATACGGCTGCATAAACATCCACGCGTCGCTCCTTCCGCGCCTTCGCGGCGCGGCGCCCATAAACTTTGCCATAATCGAGGGCGACAAAACGACGGGAGTGACCTCCATGTACATGGACGAGGGGCTTGACACGGGTGATATGCTCATATGCCGCGAGACGGACATAGGCCCCGACATGACGGCGGGGGAGCTTTTTGACAGGCTTTCCGTAATGGGCGCAGAGGTGCTTATCGAGACGATTGAAAAGATAGAAAACGGCACAGCGGAGCGCACGCCGCAGGACGGTTCTCTTGCGACCTACGCGCCCATAATGACGAAGGAGACGGGAAAGATAGACTTCTCACTCCCCGCGGCGCGCGTTCACGACCTTGTGCGCGGCACCGACCCGTGGCCCGGCGCGTACTGCGTATGGAATGAAAAGACGCTTAAAATATGCCGCACGCGCGTAACCGAGGGCAGGGGAAAATGCGGCGAGGTCATCCGTGCCGACAAGAGCGGCGGCATAACAGTCGCCTGCGGCGAGGGCGCGGTGCGTATAGAGGAGCTTCAGCTTCAGGGAAAGAAGCGCATGAGCGCGAAGGACTTTTTAAACGGTAACAAACTGGAACCGGGAACCATACTTATGTAAACTAAACTTTGCGAGGTGCTGATATGTATGATATGAGCGGACTTTATTACTACTACGACTTCGGCACATATCTTATTTTCGTTGTGCCTGCCATAATTCTTTCGGTTATTGCGCAGGTCATGGTGACGAATGCGTTCAATACGTATTCAAGAAAGCTTTCCCGCCGCGCCGTAACGGGGCGCGAGGCCGCGCAGCTTATTCTTTCGGAGGCCGGCATATACGACGTGTCGCTTCGACCCATATCGGGCGACCTTACAGACCATTACGACCCGCGGAGCCGCGTTATCGCGCTGTCGCAGAACGTATACAACTCCACGTCCATAGCGGCCATAGGAGTAGCCGCCCACGAAGCGGGACACGCGGTGCAGCACCACACGGGCTATGCGCCCTTAAAGCTT
>JAFOLN010000351.1 GCA_017419325.1 Clostridia bacterium | reverse complement strand
TCAGATTCGCGTCGTTGAACCCAACGACGTATCGGATCTCTACATAGAGCCGGGCATGGATTACTGTACGCTCGTTACATGTACTCCGTACGGCATAAATACCCAGAGGCTTTTGATACGCGGTCACCGCGTTGAAAATGACCCCGACGTGATAAGCGTTGTGGCCGACGCTCTGCTCCTTGAGCCCGTTTACACGGCTCCGTTCATCGCAATACCCATGTTGGCAATTCTTCTTGTGGTGCTGATGGTCGTAACGGGCAGACAGGCAAGGTACAGCCCGGAGGAGCTTGACGCACAGCTTCCCGCAAGGCTGATAAAAGGCGTAAAAGGCAAGGTGCGTTCCGCCGTAAAGAAATATATGAGCTTCCTTGAGCGCATCGACAACGGCTCGAAAAAACAATAAATATTTTATAAAAAAGCACCCTGGCATACACTATATAGTGTAAAGTAAAAATACTCGCATCATATTTTTTAAGAAGGGTTATTTGGCTGTTTTTAATTAGTTTAATATTGTTTCCGGGGCCGTGGTATGATAATACCGCGGCCTTGAACATTTCGCGTATTCACATTCGGATTCCAGTGATGCAGTTAATTCCGGCCGGTTTTTGAGAAAGTATCAGCGCACAAGCCGTGAGCATCACACCCTCCGGGGACGCGGCTGATTTCGGTAAAGGCATGCCCCGGACGGATTCATTCTCATGATAGCCTGTGCTGACAAGAGCCGACGATCGGAGCATGACCGAAACTGCAGACTTGACAGACTGCAGTTGAAATGATTATCATTATTTTATAGCAGAGGATTACGTTCCGTAAGGCTGTGGCGTTCCTTTCCCGGAAAAACCATGAATCGGGAGTCATCTCCGGCGTATAGACCGCGCAGGCGCGGCGTTTACGG
This sequence comes from Clostridia bacterium, assembly GCA_017419325.1. GTDB lineage: Bacteria > Bacillota > Clostridia > Oscillospirales > RGIG577 > RGIG577. Next base: position 1,302 of record JAFOLN010000351.1, on the reverse strand, counting down.
CAGGAAGACGCAGAAGAACACGCCGATAAACAAACGGAACTCATGAATTTCTGATTAGCTTCGCCGTGCTTTGCGGCTGGTGCTTCAAGGCATGGCAGTGACCGATTTATAAATAATAGTACCCGAGGGAGTTTTGACGATGAAAAAAAGAGTGACGACTGTCATAATTGTCGTTATATTCGTTATAGGTATTTCTGTCCTCCTTTATCCCACGGTGTCGGATTATATAAATAAGCTTTCATTCAACACAAGAATATCCGAGTACACGCGCGTAGTGGCGCAGACCGACACAGCCGAACTCGAAGAACTTTGGGATGAAGCCGGAATTTATAACAGCGAACACACCTTCAACCGCTTTTACGAGCTTTCGCCCGAGGAGCACGCCGAATATGACAGGCAGCTCATTTTAGAGGGTTCCAATGTGCTCGGCACGCTTCAGATACCCTCGATAGGCGTTGCTCTCCCGCTGTATCACGGCGCGGACGATGAAGTGCTGGAAAACGGCATAGGCCACATAGAGGGAACGAGCCTTCCCGTGGGCGGCAAAGGCACCCATTCGGTGCTCTCCGGGCACAGGGGACTGCCCTCCGCAAAACTGCTCACCGACCTTGACAAGGTTGATATAGGCGATATATTTATTCTGGAGGTGCTCGGTCACACGCTGACATATGAAACGGATCAGATAGAGGTTGTGCTTCCCGACGACGTGTCGTTCCTCGCCATAGACCCCGAAATGGACTACTGCACACTTGTTACATGTACGCCATACGGCATAAATTCCCACAGGCTTCTTGTACGCGGCCACAGAACGGACAACACGAACGTGCGTGTAACGCCTGATGCATTACGTATAGAACGCAGTGTGCTTATTCCGCTTGCGGAAGCGCCTGTTCTGATAATATTGTTAATATTTATATTTATTAACTCCGTAAGAAGGAAACAAAAAGGAGTATGATAAAAATGGCAAAGAACTTAAAGAGAGGGCTTGCGGTATTTCTCGCCGTATGCATGCTTTTGGGCTTCGGCGTTTTCGCCGTGGCGGCAAACAGCCCGGACGGCTCTGACAACGGCGCGTCCTGGTACCCCGGCACCGACGAAGACCTGCCCACGGGCGACATAACCATAGCCATGGTTTATCAGCAGTCGGCGGTAGTAGGCGACGGCAAGTCCGCCTTCGCCCTTTACAGGGTAGGCGACTGGGTACGCACGGGCGAAGAGGTATTCTCCTTTCAGCTCCGACAGGAGTACGCGGGTAGCGGCGTAAAGCTTGCCGAGGACATATCAAAGACGGGCAGCATGACT
>JAFOLN010000350.1 GCA_017419325.1 Clostridia bacterium | reverse complement strand
GCGTCGCTTATCGACATCCTTATAAACGAACGCGAGAAGAACGGCCCGTTTACCACGTTCCTCGACTTCTGCGAGCGCATGAACGGACGAGAGATAAACAAGCGCGCCGTTGAAAGCTTCATAAAATGCGGCGCCTTCGACGGCCTCGGCATAAAAAGAGCGCAGCTTCTTCGCGTGTTCGAGCAGACGATGGACGACATCGCAAGAAAGAACGCCCAGACGGTGCGCGGGCAGCTTAGCATGTTCGACCTTCTGTCGGGAGAAGAGGAGAAGAAATCGGACGAGGTGGAGTTCCCCGATGTGGAGGAGCTGCCGCTTATGACGCTTCTTGAGATGGAGAAGGAGGTCACGGGGCTATACCTTTCAAGCCATCCGATGAACGAATACGAGCCGCTTGTGCGCGCATTGGGCGCGGTCACAATAGGCGACATCACGGCCGCGGCGGCGGGGCACGGCGCCGGACTCAAGGACGGCGACAGCGTGAAGGTGATAGCCGTTGTCAGCACGCGAAAGAACAAAACGACGCGAAACGACAAAACAATGGCCTTTCTGGAGCTTGAGGATCAGTACGGCTCCGCGGAGGCCGTGATATTCCCCAATCTTTATGAGACTTCGAGCCATATTATCCAGCCCGGCAGGGTAATATATATGAGGGCGAAGGTACAGTTCCGCGAAAACGACGGCCGCTTTTCACAGGGTAAGGCGCAGACGGACGGCGACGCCGCGCTTACGCCTACGCTTGTAGCCGATTCGGTGGAGCCCGTGGAAAACGTGAGCGCGCCGAAGGCGGAGTCGGGGAAGAAGCTTTATTTAAAGCTGCCGTCAGAGCGAAGCTTTGAAATGATAAAGACAAGAAAGATATTAAAGGAGCATCCGGGAAACTCCAAGGTGCTTATATACTTTGAGGATGTGGGAAAGCTTTTCGCGTTAAGAAGCGACCTCTGGGTCGATATAACGGACGAGCTTATGGACGAGCTTTGCGGGATACTTCCGCCCGAATATGTAAAAACAAAATAAATTCGGGATGGTGCTTATGGATAAAGACGAAGACTGCCTGCGTTCTGTCGGCATACTCACCTCGGGCGGCGACGCGCCGGGGATGAATGCGGCCATACGCGCCGCCTGCCGCACCGCCATAAAGTGCGGCATGGAGGTCTATGGCATTCAGCGCGGCTTCAACGGCCTTCTGGACGCGGACGCGGTGCGGCTCGACTTTGGGTCAGTGTCGAACATTATAAATACGGGCGGCACGATACTGAAGACTGCAAGGTGCCGCGGGATGTTTTCGCCCGAGGGCGTAAAAAGAGCCGCGCAGGGCGTAAAAACGCTTGGGCTTGACGCCGTTTTGGTCATAGGCGGCGACGGCTCGATGCGCGGTGCGACGGAGCTTTCAAAAGAGGGCGTGAGGGTCGTATGCATACCCGCCACCATCGACAACGACGTGGGCTCAAGCGAATACTCGATAGGCTTCGACAGCGCGCTCAATACCGCGGTGGAAGCCGTTGACCGCCTGCGCGACACGAACGCCTCCCACGGGCGCATGAGCGTTGTGGAGGTGATGGGACATACGAGCGGACAGCTTGCCCTGTCCTGCGGCATCGCCGCGGGAGCGGCGGTGGTAATGGTGCCGGGGAAGAAGTACGATATTATACGCGACGTGGTTCAGGTATTAAAAAGCGCGAAGCGCTCCGGAAAAAGCCACAATATAATAATAGTGGCCGAAGGCGTTGAGGGAGGGGCCGCCCGCATCGCGGAGGTGCTTCGGGCGCTTACCGACGATGACCTTCGGGTGACCATACTCGGCCACATACAGCGCGGCGGCGTGCCGTCGGCTCTCGACAGGATACGCGCAACGCAGATGGGCGTACACGCCGTGAAGCTTATGACTGAGGGCACGTTCGGAAGGATTGTTGCCGTATGCGGCGGGCAAATAAGCGACGTGGGTCTTTCGGAGGGCTTACGCATGACAAAGGAGACGGGCCGCGATTTTTATGAAACCGTTGCGGAGGTCTCGCTTTAAAATTAAAAATTGACAAAACGAAAATGTGCGCGAAATCGCGCGCATTTTTCATTTATGTAAACAAAGCATTACTTATTCCCACGTTTGATTGATAAAAAAGAGGCGACAATACTTATGTGCGCGTTCGACATTTCGCGCACGGAGCTTTAAAGGATGGAGGTGGAGAATGACAGTTAAAAAATTTTTATGCATTGTTGCGATATGCTCGGTTTCGGCAGGCTCGGCCGTTTTCGCCGACGCTTATGAAAGCGCGGTCACGGCCTCGGCGGGGGAATACGCGCCAAAGGAGCTTATACCGCTGGGCGTCGCGTCGGGCATACGCCTTTTCTCGGGCGGAGCGTCGGTGGTGGGCATAAATCCCGTCGATACCGACGAGGGACAAAAGACTCCCGCGCGGGAGGCCGGGATAAAGGTGGGCGACGTTGTAACGTCGCTTGACGGCGAAAGCATAGGCAGCATTGACGATGTTATCTCCTTTATGGACGGCTTTCGCGGCGGCGAGCTTGAGGTGGGCTTTTTGCGTGGAGACGAGGCGAAGCGGGAGACGATAACGCCCCGCCGCGCGTCCGACGGCGCATGGAAGCTTGGGCTTACCATACGCGACAGCGAAGCGGGCATAGGTACGCTTACGTATCTCGACCCGCGCACAGGCGAATTCGGCGGTCTGGGTCACGGCATACAGGACCCCGGCACGGGAAGGCTTTTCGACATGAAAAGCGGCGACGCCTCCGGCGTTATCATAACGGGCATCGTAAAGGGCTCGAAAGACGAACCGGGCGAGATAATGGGCATGCTCCTTGAGGGAGAAAACCAAACTGGCAGCGTGCTTTTGAACACCGACAGGGGAGTATACGGTGAAATGACGCCCGATTCGCCACTTTTCGGGCTTTCGGCACTGAAAATTGCCTCAAATGATGAGATAACGGAAGGAAAAGCATGGATTTTATCGGATGTTTTGTCGAACGGTGTCGAAAAGTTTGAAATCGAGATAGAAAAAGTGTATAATGCGAAAAAAAACAGTAATAAAAATATGCTCATAAGGGTAACGGACGAGAGGCTCCTTTCCGCCACGGGAGGCATAATACAGGGAATGAGCGGCAGCCCCATTATTCAGAACGGCAAACTTGCGGGCGCCGTAACGCACGTTCTTGTACACGACCCCACCCGCGGATATGCGATATCTATAGAGAATATGTTCGCAGGCTCTCCGCTTTATTCGGATGAGGCATACGCGGCCTGAAGGAAGGCTGAAAAATATATTTATATTTTTTGTAATTTAATACTTGAAATTGATGTAAATATATGGTAATATACTGTTGCGGCCGAAAAACAAAGATACAATTAAGAAAGGACAGAAAAAAATGATGCAGAAGATTAAAGTATTTGTCGCTGACGACAACCCGGATTTTACCTGCGCAATCAAAGACAATCTATCGTCCGACAAAATTGAGATAGTCGGCACCTCATCCAACGGCGTGGAAGTCATTGACATGATAGAAAAGCTTTCGCCGCAGGTCGTGGTCATGGATATCGTGCTTTCCGGCATTGACGGGCTCAAGATCCTTAAAAACGCCGAGCTCCTTACAAAAAGGCCCATATTCATCATAGCAACGACGATACGCGGCGACACGGTGATGGAGGAGGCGGTAGAGCTTGGCGCGGACTACTATATGCTTAAGCCCATCGATTTCGGCGTGCTGGAGGACAGGATAATCAGCTTTGCCGCAAAGGGCTCTAAGAGACGCGACGCCATGCTCATATTCTCCGACGAAGGGGAGCTGACGCTTGAGGCGCAGATAACGAAGATAATGCACGAGTTGGGCGTACCCGCGCATATCAAGGGCTATCAGTATATGAGAGAGGCCATAATGATGGCAGTGGAGGATATGTAGGTCATAAACTCCATAACGAAGCTTCTCTATCCGTCGGTGGCAAAACGCTTTCAGACAACGCCCTCCCGCGTTGAAAGAGCGATACGCCATGCGATAGAGGTGGCGTGGGACAGAGGCGACATAGACGCGCTGGACAGTATATTCGGCTACACTATTCAGAACGAAAAGGGCAAGCCCACGAATTCCGAATTTATAGCGATGATCGCGGACAAGCTGAGGCTCAAAATAAAGATGGACAGAAAGAACTCCGGCATAAGGATAATATAAAGAGGCGAAAAATGCGGGCGAAAAGCGCCCGCATTTTTTATAATGCCTGCATAATTATGTAAATCTTTTAATTTTATGTTGTTTTCCTCCCGG
>JAFOLN010000349.1 GCA_017419325.1 Clostridia bacterium | reverse complement strand
GCCCTTTCTTTGGCGGTTTGCCGCATAATGCACATATCGAAATGCGCCGCGTTGACATAATGAAACAGGTGTAGTATAATAAATATCCTTGAAAGCTGCGACACCAGACCTTTTTCGTCTTGGTTTCGCAGCACGGGCTTAAATTAGAGGATGTGACGGATAAAATGAAAAGATCTATGACGATATCATATGAGGTGGAAGACAACCTCTATCTTAATATAACTAACCGGTGTCCCTGCGACTGTGTTTTCTGCATTCGCAAAAACGACGACGGCGCATACGGCTCCGACCCCTTATGGCTTGAGCACGAGCCCTCCATGGAGGAGATAACGGCTGAGCTTGACGGACGGGACCTGGACAAATACGCGCAGATAGTTTTCTGCGGCTACGGCGAGCCTACGGAGCGAGCCGACGTGATGTGCGAGACGGCGCGTCTTATAAAAGCGCGCTCGAAAACGCCCATACGCCTTAACACAAACGGCCTTGCCGACCTTATACACGGGCGCGACATAGTGCCTGAGTTATGCAAACTTATAGACATCGTGTCCATAAGCTTGAACGCGCCCAACGCCGTGGACTACACGAAGGTAACGCGCCCCCGTTTCGGCGAAAAGGCCTTCGACGCAATGTGCAGCTTTGCGGTGCGCTGCAAGGCGGCGGGCATCGACACCGTGTTTACCGTCGTAGACATTATCCCGAAAACGCAGATAGAGCAGTCCCGCGAGCTTTGCGGGAAGCTCGGCATACCGCTTCGCATACGCGAAATGGTCAAATAACGTTTTCACAAGTATTCCATAGTTCTCTTTTAAGACAGCTGAGCCCAGGTTTTTGCTGTCTTTTGGCTTTTGACGGCAAATTATAATTTTCCATGTAAGAAATTCGGCGAATTATGTTGTCAGAAGCTACAACATCTGGTATAATAAATTATTATGGCTTATAATATGCTGTATATATGATTGATGTGGTGAGTATATGAAAAACGATTCATGGCAATGTATGTTTGACAGGCAGAAGCAGAATACCGACGTGCTTTCCGCCGTTTCCCATAACGAACTTGTAAAAATACTGCTTATAAACAGAGGCATAACCGACGCTGACGAGGCCCGTTCCTTTATAGAGGCGGGCGAGGAGCTTTGGAACGACCCGTTTCTTATGAAGGACATGGACGCCGCCTGCGAGCGTCTCAGAAAAGCGATAGAGGCACACGAAAAAATAGCCGTTTACGGAGACTACGACGTGGACGGTGTGACCTCCACGGCCGTCCTTATAAACTATCTTACCGATCTCGGCATAGAAACGGAGTATTACATACCTCAGCGGTGCGACGAGGGCTACGGTCTCAACTCCTGCGCCATAAAGGCGCTTCACGATTCCGGGGCAACGCTGCTCATTACCGTTGACTCGGGCATAACCGGCTTTGAGGAGGTAAGATACGCAAATTCGATAGGTCTTGACATAATCATAACCGACCATCACGAATGCTCCTGTGAGATACCCGAGGCGCTGGCGGTCATAAACCCCAAGCGGCCCGACTGTCCGTATCCCTTCAAGAACCTTGCGGGCGTAGGCGTTGTGTTTAAGCTTATATGCGCCCTCGCGGGCCGGGATAAGATGAAGGATATGTTCTGCCGCTACTGCGAGCTTGTGGCAATAGGCACCATAGCCGACGTAATGCCTCTTTCGGGCGAAAACAAACTTATCGCAAAGGAGGGTCTAAGACACCTCCAGACCACCGACAATCTGGGTCTTCGCTCTCTTATAAGCAAGGCGGGGCTTGAATCGAAGCCCATAAACGCCGTTTCCGTAAGCTTCGTCCTCGCTCCGCGCATAAACGCGGCGGGCAGAGTGGGAAACGCAAATCTCGCGGTAGAGCTCTTTGTCACCAAGGACAAAAGAACGGCGGACGAAATAGCCGACGAGCTTATAAAGAAGAACAAGCTCCGCCAGGAGACCGAGGCGGAGATATTAAGACAGGTCACGACAGAGCTTGAACGCCGCAGGGTAACGAAGAACGATCCCGAAATAATCGTACTTGAAAACGAGGCGTGGCACCAGGGCGTTATAGGCGTGGTGGCGTCAAAAATATGCGAGCGCTACTGCTGTCCCACCATACTTATCTCGACCCAGGAGGAGCCGGGAAAGGGCAGCGGACGCAGCGTGGGCAATTTCAGCCTGTTTAGGGCGCTTGAGAAAACGAGCTCATACCTTGAAAAATACGGCGGTCACGAGCTTGCGGCGGGACTCAGCATAAAGAGGGAAAACATCCCCGCATTCAGAGAAGAGATAAACCGTCAGAGCCGCGAGGAGCTTATGTCCATAGAGCTTCCCGCGCTTATGGCAGACTGTGAGCTTTATCCCCACGAGATAACGATAGACACGATAAACGAGCTTTCCGTTTTGGAGCCATACGGCACGGGAAACCCGACGCCTGTTTTCATAATGAAGAACGTGCTCATATGGGACGTTGTTCCCATTTCGGGCAACAAGCATGTACGGCTCAACTTCCAGCTTGAGCGGGACAAATTCGTCTCCGCGTTCTTCTTCAACAAGACGGAGGATGAGCTTGGCGTCATTTCCGGCGACCGCGTCGATATAGTGTTCACCGCGAACATCCACACATACAGGGGACGCGATTCAGTGCAGTTCATCATAAAGGCGATGGAGCTTTCGGGCAAATACGGCGTAAATATGCATATGTGCCACGAAATTTACTTAAAGCACAGGGACTGCATGAAGCTTAAAAAAGACGAGCTTGAGACCATCATCCCCGTAAGAGACGACTTTGTGGCAACATACAGGTATCTTTGCGCAAAGGCGCAGCGCGGCATAAACGAATTTTCCGTCGCAAAGCTTGCAAGAGAGGTGTCGTGGCACTCAAAGCGCGAGGTAAATCACGCAAGGATGATGGTATGCCTTGAGGTAATGGAGGAAAACTCGCTTATAAGCGTTCAATATATCGATAAAACGATAACCGTATATATTAACAGGGGCGCGCCGAAAATAGACTTAAACGATTCGAAGATTCTTAATAAACTCAAAGAGGATTACGCAAATGCTTAACACGGAAATACTTCCCGCAGCTTCCGATTCTCAGACCGACGAGGTACGGGAGGAATTTGAGCGGCTTATTGCTAAAATTAAAAAATACAATAAAAACGCCGAATTCGACAAGATAACGCGGGCATATGAGCTTGCCTGCGAGGCGCATAAGACACAGAAGAGAGTAGCGGGCGGACCTTACGTTATCCACCCGCTTAAAGTCGCGCATATACTTGCGGACATGTCGCTTGACTCCGATTCCATCACTGCGGCGCTTCTTCACGACGTGGTGGAGGACACCGAGGTCACCCTCGACGATATAAAATCAAGGTTCGGAAAGGACGTGGCCGACCTTGTCGACGGCGTTACAAAGCTGGGACGCATACCGTATTCCTCCAAGGAGGAGCAGCAGATAGAGAACTTAAGAAAAATGTTCCTTGCCATGGCGAAGGATATAAGAGTTCTCCTTATAAAGCTTGCGGACAGACTTCACAACATGAGGACGATCTCCTCCATGCCGGAGGAAAAGCAGCGTCAGAAGGCGCTTGAAACGATAGAGGTATATTCTCCGCTTGCTCACCGTTTAGGTATTCAGAAGATAAAAACAGAGCTTGAGGACATTTCCATAAGGATACTCGATCCCATAGCCTGCAAGGAGATAGAGGACAGTATCGCAAAGAAAATGGTGCAGAACGAGGCGTTTTTATCGAGCATCGAGGAAAGCGTCAAAAAAAGGCTCGACGAGGCAGGCTTAAAGCATACCATATCGAGCCGCGCAAAGCACATTTACAGCATCTACCGTAAAATGTACACCCAGAACCGCAGTTTCGACGAGATATACGACCTGTTCGCCATCCGCATCATAGTTGACGAAACGGTAGACTGCTACAACGTGCTTGGCATAATGCACGATATGTATAAGCCGATACCGCGCCGCTTCAAGGACTATATCTCAACGCCGAAGCCCAATATGTATCAGTCACTGCACACCACCGTTATAGGCAAGGCGGGCGTTGCGTTCGAAGTGCAGATACGCACAAAAGAGATGGACGAAGTGGCTGAAATGGGTATAGCTGCCCACTGGAAGTATAAGCAGAACATAACCGACAAGCGCGCGGGCGAGAACCTTATATGGGTGCGCCAGCTGCTTGAGATACAAAAGGAGTCGGAGGACCCCGACGACCTTATGCGCGCGCTTAAGATAGATATGTTCGCAGACGAGGTATTCGTATTCACCCCGGCGGGCGACGTACTCAATCTCCCCCAGGGCTCAACGATAATCGACTTCGCCTACGCCATACATTCGGGCGTGGGCAACAACATGAGCGGCGGCAAGGTGAACGGGCGCATCGTTCCCATAGACTCCGTACTCCACAACGGCGACATCGTTGAAATAATACGCTCCTCCTCATCCCACGGCCCGTCCCTCGACTGGCTCAAGATGTGCAAGACAAGCGGTGCGAGGAACAAGATTCGCCAGTGGTTCAAAAAGGAGAAGCGCGACGAAAACATAACGCGCGGCAAGAGCGAGTTTGAAAAAGAAATAAAGAGAAACGGCCTTTCCTTGAACGAAGTCTTAAAGGACGAGATCCGCGTCCCGCTTTTAAACAGGTTCTCAGCGAAGTCCATCGACGACCTTTACGCGGGCATAGGCTACGGCGGATTCTCATTGAATAAAGTAATATTAAAGGTATTAAGCGAGGTCGACAAGCAAAAAAAGCAGCAGGAGCCCGAGCCGCCCCAGGATCTGACGCCGCCCGAGCCGTCGGAGACGCATCATACAAAGAATTACAAGGGCATACTCGTGGAGGGCATGGACAACTGCCTCATAAAGCTTGCCCGCTGCTGCAATCCGCTGCCCGGCGACGAGGTTGTGGGCTTTATAACGAGAGGCTTCGGCGTATCGGTGCATAAAAAGAACTGCGTAAACGTGGTAAACAACACCGAGCGCGACTCGAACCAGCGCTGGGTCAAGGTAAGCTGGACGCAGACGAGCGAAACGCTTTTCACCTCAACGCTTCAGATAGTCTCCCGCGACAGGCTGAACATCGTGGCCGACGTTATAAACCTTTTCTCAACCATGAAAATAAAAACGAGCAGCATAAACGCAAGGGAAACGAAGGACGGATTTACTCTTATAAACGTATCGATAGAGATAAAGTCACTGGCGCAGCTTGAGTTCGTTATGAACAAGCTTTCGCGCATACAGGGCGTTATAGACGTGGTAAGAGGCATGCAGTAAAGGGAAGGTGCAAAAATTGAGAGCGCTTATTCAAAGAGTTCGCGCGTCCGCCGTTTCGGTGGACGGCGAGACGATAGGGAAAATATCGCAGGGGCTCAATATCCTTTTGGGCGTTTTTTCCGACGATACGGAGGAAGACCTTCGCTATCTTCTTAAAAAGATACCGCTGCTTCGGATATTCTCCGACGAAAACGGCAAGATGAACCTCTCGGTTCTCGATATAGGCGGCGAGGCGCTTGTTATCTCCCAGTTCACGCTCTGCGCCGACACGAAAAAGGGCAACCGCCCAAGCTATGTGAACGCAGCGGCCCCGGAATTTGCCGAGGATATGTATGAAAGGTTCATCGAGGGCTTAAAACTAAGCGGCATCAGGCGCGTTGAGCACGGAAGGTTCGGCGCGGATATGAAGGTGGAGATATTAAACGACGGCCCCGTGACCATTATACTTGATTCAAAAAACAAATAGTTTTCATAAAAGAAAGGCGGAATTTTTATGTTGAAGGGCATGAATATAACGGTAGGCCCGCTTGAGACCAACTGCTATCTCGTATACGATGAAGCTGACAGCGTATGCGTTATAATCGACCCGGGCGAGGAGGCGCTTACCATACTTGACATGCTTCGCACATTGAAGCTGGACGCGCAGGCCATACTTCTTACGCACACCCACTTCGACCACATCGGGGCGGTAAGGATGATACAGGATGCTCTTGATATTCCGGTATATGTGAACCCCAATGAAACGAACATAAAGGACAGCTGGAAGAACGTGCATCTTGTAAACGACGGCGACAAGCTGACTATAGGAAAGCTCACCTACGAATTCCTTCTTACGCCGGGTCATTCCGAGGGCTCCATGTGCATAAAGGTGGATGAGACCATATTCAGCGGCGACACGCTTTTCCGCGAGAACTGCGGAAGATGCGACCTTCCCGGCGGCGATTACAAACAGATGCTCAAATCGCTTAAGCGTCTCAGCCTTATCTCGGGCAACTTCGCCGTTTTCCCCGGTCACGGCCCGAAAACCACATTAAACTACGAACGCATGAACAACCCCTACATGCGAGAGAGCAGATATGCAAATTAAAACAGAAGGGCACGACGAGTCGTACAGCGTCTATACCGTTTTAAAAAGCTTTTTCTGGTTTGAAAGGATAACCGAAAAGCCGTCGGATGACCCGGACGACCGCGATATCGCCGTAAGCCGGGAGTACGAAAAAGACGGCTTGCTCCGCGTCGATACCGAGATAACGTACCGCGGCACGGTCCATACAGGACACGCCGAAACGAGCGCGGCCGATATGCCCGGGGACAGGCTCGCATACAAGCGCTCCGAGAAGGATCTTATAAAAAAGTCGGCCTACGATGCGGCAGAATCGGCGCTCGGTCACGGCCTTAAGTGGGGCATACTCACGGGCATACGGCCCGCGAAGATAGCGCGGGACCTTACAAAAACCGTGTCATACGAGGACGCCCGTGCGCTTCTTATGAACGACTACTACCTGTCCGACGAAAAAAGCCGCCTTATCCTTGATATTTCAAAGGTGCAGAGCAGAATAATAGAGAACATTTCGTGTAAAGATATATCGCTTTACATATCAATCCCGTTCTGCGTTAGCCGATGCAGCTACTGCAGCTTTGTGTCCCACTCCATTGAAAAGGCGGGGCATCTTGTGCCGCAGTATGTGTCGCTGCTCATACGCGAGCTTCGTGAGCTTTCCGGGCTTGTTTCGTCGCTTTCTCTTAACATAAAATCCATCTATATAGGCGGCGGAACGCCGACCTCGCTTTCCGAGGGGGAGCTTTCAAGGCTTCTTTCCTGCATAAACGAATGCTTCGACCTTTCGTCGGTCTCGGAATATACGCTTGAGGCGGGCAGAGCCGACACGATAACGCCAAAGAAGCTTACAGACGCGAAACGCCTTGGCGTTACGCGCGTAAGCGTTAATCCGCAGACGACGAACGACGAAATACTCATGCGCCTGGGAAGACGCCATACCCGCGAGGACTTTTTTCGCGCATTTGCTCTCGCCCGTGACGCGGGCTTCGACATAATAAACACCGACGTCATTGCGGGACTGCCCGGCGAATCCCTTGACAGCTTCAGGCGTACCATAGACGATATAATGACGCTTTCACCCGAGAACGTGACCGTGCATACCTTAAGCGTCAAGCGCGCGTCAACGCTCAATTACGACCGCGTTGACATGACGCGGGAGTTCGACCTTGTAAGCGGGATGCTTGATTATTCCTCCCGGATACTTTCGGGCGCGGGATACGCCCCGTATTACCTCTACCGTCAGAAGTCTACTCTCGGGAACCTTGAAAACGTGGGATATGCGCGCCCCGGCACGGAGTGCCTTTACAATGTATACATGATGGAAGAGGTCATGCCCGTATTGGGCGCCGGCGCGGGAGCCGTATGCAAGCTTCTGTGCGGCGGGGGAAAGATAGAGCGCATTTTCAACTACAAGTACCCCTATGAGTATATAAACGACCCGTCAAAGGCTGCGGGGAACCACGATAAGCTTAAAGAAATGTTCTCGGCAATTTTGAGATAATGATGTGGACATTTTTTAGGTTTTCGGTATAATATAAAGTAACAGTATATTTTCGGTGCTTATATTCTATACATAAGAAAGGTGAATGTTATGAGCGACATTAAAAACAGCGGTTTTTTCAATCAATTCGTTAAGGCGGCGCGCTCCACGACCTCGACCGTAAGCAAAAAGACAGGCGAATTTGTTGAAGCGACCAAGATAAAGGTTGCGATAGCGGATTGTGAAAACGAAATAGACGCACTCTATATCGATATCGGCAAGCTCGTTTATCAGGCGTTTTCCGATAATACCGAGCCCTCGGAGACCATAAACGAAAAGTGCGCTCAGATCTCGGAGAAGCTTCTTCAGAAGGATGAGCTTAAAGCAAAGCTTGCCACCGTTAAAGACACTGTTTTCTGCAGCTCCTGCGGCGCGTCCAATCAGGCGGGGAGCCAATTCTGCTCAAGCTGCGGGTCAAAACTGCAATAAACGACAAATACAGAGGGTAAGCCCGCCGTTTTTTTCGGTAGGCTTACCATTTTTTTATTCTTCGCATAAGTTTTATTCGACAAATGCTCTTTAGTATGATAATATTATAAAGTAGTGCCTTTTGACGCACTGCCATGAGAGGTAAGAATGAAACGTATTATTTTTGCGCTTGTCTGTACTTTTGCGCTTATTGCGCTTGCGGCCTGCCAAAGCGATACGGCGGCGGATATTTCCGCGCCCGACGCAGCCGAAGCGATGCGCCAAAGCCAGCCTGACCCTTCGGTATTTACAGAAACGCTTACGCCCGAGGACGGCGCGTATGAATATGCTTCGGACGTATACGGCGTCGACCCCGAACTGCTTTCGGACGCCGCCGTGATGCGCGCCGACGGCATGGAGCCCCATGAAATAGCTGTGCTTAAAGCTTCGGGCGAAGAAAACGTCATATCACATGCGCTTCATGAATATATAGACAGTCGGTATAACGATTTTTCGGGATATGCTCCCGATGCCGCGGCCATAGTCGGCTCGGCGGAAGTCATATCATATAAGGACGGCTGCGTGCTTCTTCTTATATGCGATGACACATTCGCCGCGAAGAACGCATTTGAGGCCTGCCTTGATGCGCCGGCTGAAGAGAACGGAGCCGGTCAGGAGATCCCCGAAACAGAGGAGCCGCATCTTGACGAGAACGGCTATGTGGTATTTGACGCCTCAGGATTAAAGGATATTCCAGTCTATGACGACTCGGCGATACTTCAATCATTTAAGACAGGCGACACGTCGGCTCTCGGGGATAAGGACAAAGCCATATTGGAGGCAGCCGTCCGCGTACTTTCCGAGACGGTAACGGAGGACATGAGCGACTTTGAAAAGGAGCATGCCGTCCACGACTACATGATAACCCACGCAAGCTACGACGAGGACGCTATAGAGGGTCATGCCGACCCCGACAGCGTGAATCCCTACGGGCTTCTCATAAACGGGAAGGCCACCTGCATGGGGTACTCCACTACGTTTTCGCTTTTTATGGATATGCTTGGCATAGAGAACACGATAGTTTCCGGCGCGCACGGATACTCCACCGAGGAGCATGCGTGGAACATGGTGCGTCTTTCGGATGAATGGTACTGTGTCGACGTGACCTGGGACGACCCCATAGGTTCGCCGTTTACCAAGCAGAACATCCACAACGACAGGTACATGATGAATGCGGCGCATAAATACTTCAATGTCACAAGCGAATTTATGCGCGACACCGATCACCAATGGGATTATTACAATGTCCCGGAGGCAGAGGGCACAGGTTTTGCATTTGATGAGTTTAATTAAACT
>JAFOLN010000348.1 GCA_017419325.1 Clostridia bacterium | reverse complement strand
GCTTATCGCCGCGCTGCTTCTCTTTTACGCCCACACTTCATACGACAGCGTGGAGACCCTCTCCCGCTACGGCTCAAGCGGCGGGGAGGTAAGAACTATACAGACGAAGCTTAAAAACTGGGGCTACTATAACGGCGCCGTGGACGGCGTATACGGAAGCGAAACGCAGGCCGCCGTAAAGCGCTTCCAACAGAAGAACAATCTCACGCCCGACGGCGTCGCCGGCCCCGCAACGCTTCGCGCCATGGGCATAAACGCGGGCGGCGCGCCCTCCTACACAAGCTCGGAGCGGAGCCTTCTTACGCGCATAATAAGCGCGGAGGCGCGGGGCGAGCCCTTCGAGGGACAGGTGGCGGTGGGCGCGGTCATACTAAACCGCGTGGAGCATCCGTCGTTTCCCAATACCATAGCGGGCGTCGTATATCAGCCGGGGGCCTTCTCCGCGCTGGACGACGGACAGTTCAACGTCCCCGTTGACCCCGCGTGCGCCCGCGCCGCCGACGCGGCCATGGCGGGAAGCGACCCATCGGGCGGCGCCATATACTACTACAATCCCCAAAAGTCCACGAACAAGTGGATCCTCGGCCGCCCCATAATAAAGCGCATAGGGAACCACGTCTTCGCGGCGTAAAAAAACAGCCTTCCCCGAAAGGGGGAGGCCGTATGCTTTCATTATAGCTTCTTTTGGAGCTGGTCGGGGTTCATGGCATAGTGAAGGGCGGTCTCCTTCGTTATGCGTCCCGCCTTATAGAGCGCGAGGATGGAGCTGTCCATGCCAATCATGCCCTCGCCCGCGCCCGTCTGAATGGCCGCGTCTATCTGATGGATGCGGCTGTCGCGCACAAGCGTCCTTATGGCGTTGTTTAAGTGCATTATCTCAAATGCCGGCACAAGCCCGCCCTCCGCGCCGGGCAGAAGCTGCTGACTTACAACGGTCTTTAATACCTGCGAAAGCTGCACGCGTATCTGCTGCTGTCCCGGAGGGAACACGTCAATTATGCGGTCTATCGTATTGACCGCGCCCACCGTATGAAGGGTGGATATAACGAGATGTCCCGTCTCCGCCGCCGTCATGGCCGTCTGTATCGTGTCAAGGTCCCTCATTTCGCCTAAGAGTATAACGTCGGGCGCCTGCCTTAAGCTTGCCCTCAGCGCCGTAACGTAGCTTTCCGTGTCAACGTTCAGCTCGCGCTGGCTTACTATGCCCATACTGTGGGAATGAAGATACTCTATCGGGTCCTCAATCGTTATGATATGCGCGCTCCTCGTCTGATTTATCCTGTCAACAACGCAGGCGAGCGTCGTCGATTTGCCGCTTCCCGCGGGGCCCGTCACAAGCACAAGCCCGCGCGTGCGGTTCGCTATGTTCATTACCCCGTCGGGCAGCCCAAGCTGCCTGTAATCGGGTATGCCGAAGCGCACGACTCTCATGACCGCCGCCATCGAGCCGCGCTGTCTGAAAATGTTCACGCGGAACCTCGCAAGACCCGGCACGGAGATGGAAAAGTCGTCGTCCCAGCCGCCCATGCCCCCGGGCGTCTGCCTTCTTGCAAGCTCATAAATCTCGCGCACCAGCGTCTCCACATCGGCGGGCAGCATGAAGCCCTCGCTTATGGGCCTTATCTCCCCCGCCCGCTTTATCGATACTGCCTTCCCGGCGATTATGAACAGATCGGCCGCGTTCTCCCGAACCGCGGTTTCCATATAAGCACGAATATTCTCCATAATCAGTTACCGTCCCATACCTGAATTGTGTCTTCGGTCTCCCAGTCGCCCGTAAAGACCGTCTGCCAGCGCACGACCCGCGCGCCCGTGTCGGTGCCCCGTATCTCGGCCACAAGCGTCTGATCCGCCCCCACGGGCTTCTCTATAACTACGCTCTCGCCCGCGGAAAGGCCCCTCGCCTTAACGGCGGCCGCCTCCTTTACGGCTTCATAGTCGGCGGCGTAATACTCCCCCGCCGAACGCGCCGTCATCTCGCACATGACGCGCTCCCTGTCCGCCGAGGCAAAGGTGAGCACCGCGAACACGCAGAGGCAGAGCGAGCAGAAAATCATAACGAGCGACACAACGCCCGAAACCTGTCCCCCGCGCTTCATGGCGTCTCCTCCAATGAGGCGACGTCCCACCGAATGAGCCTTTCATCATCATAATATACCGTAAGTTCGCCCGCCGTAAAGCCCTCCTCCTCATGGGAGGTCATGTTCAATATAAGCCCCTCGTCCGTCTTTATGACGAGAACGCCGTTTTCCACATCGCCGCCCAGAAGCCGGGCCGTCGCGTCAAGATCGCCGCCCGCGGCCTTGAAGCACTCCGCCGCCGAACGCGCCTCGTTTACGGCGCGGTTAAGGACAACGCTGTCGCGGCTCGTCACCTCGGCGCGCACGAAAAGCCCTCCGCATACCGCCGCGCAGAATACGAACACGCATACCGCTATTAAAAGCTCTATGGCAAAAAGACCTGCCCGCGTAGGCCTTACACGGTTCTCCAATTTTATCCCCCGCTTCTTAAAAATACATATGCCGTCTCGCTTCTGCCGTTCTCGTCGGTATATTCAAGGCTTAGAAGACGGCCGCTCTGGCTTATCTCAAGCCCCTCGGCGGGGATGAGCTGCTGCCCGTCGTCCGGGCCCATGCCGCTGTCCTTTCCCGCGAAAAGCTCCATAAGCCATCCGTCATGGACGTATATGACCGTCTCGAAGGCGATGCCGTCAATGCGCTCCTCAAGAAACACGGCGTCCTCGCCGCCGAAATCGCCGGTGCGAACGGCGCCGTCCGCGTCGCTTGCGTGAATTTTCGCCGTGATATACGTTATGCCCAGCCTCTCCGAGGCGGAACTTTCAACCCTTTGCTGCACCTGCCTGTATACGCCCGCCCCCGTCGTAAGCGACAGAAGCATGGCCACGCCGAACACGCAGGCCACTATAAGGGACGCGGCTGTGCCCGCGCCGCCCCGCGCCTTCACGACGGCCGCCGGACTACCGTTATCTCCGGCATTATATTCGATGCGAACACCTCATAGTACACTGTATATTTCTCCTCGTCAACGGCTATCCCGCTTGCGCGCTTCAGATCCT
Organism: Clostridia bacterium; assembly: GCA_017419325.1. Classification (GTDB taxonomy): domain Bacteria; phylum Bacillota; class Clostridia; order Oscillospirales; family RGIG577; genus RGIG577. The sequence continues at coordinate 454 of JAFOLN010000348.1, read as the reverse complement.
CATATGTGGCGGGATACGCGCCCTCCACCGCATAGCAGCTTACGGCCGCCCGCCTCACGGCCTCGGTGGCCTGCTTAAGGCCGTCCCGCTCCGACGCCTCCGACGCCTCCCTTACGCCCGTCATCGCCCAGAGGGCAATGGCAATAAAAAGCGCAAGGCTTAAAACGAGCGGGACCCACGCCCACCGTTTCTTATACTTCTTCATCTTATCCTACCCCCGACAGAAGTCCCATCATGGGGAGCATTACGCTTAAAAGGATAACTCCCGCCAGAACGCTCGTTATAACGACTATGGCAGGCTCCACCGTGCCCACGACCCGGTCAATGTGCCTTAAGCTCTCCTCCTCCTGACGGGACGCGAGCTTCTCAAGCGTTTCGGGAAGCGAGCCCGTGCGCTCCGCAAGCTTTAAAAGGCTGCAGTCGCGCCCCGAGAAAAGCCCGCTCTGAGAGAGCG
>JAFOLN010000054.1 GCA_017419325.1 Clostridia bacterium | reverse complement strand
TTGCCCTTCCCCACGGTAACTATCGTATACTCGCGTACCGTGCGAAACTCGGGGCTTCCCTTCTTTCTGTTCTCAACCGTGAATATCTCCGGGATGGGAATGTTCTTCGGGCACCCCTTCGTGCAGTAGTGGCACGACGTGCAAGGGATGGACTTGTCCTCGTTTAACGCCTTCTGCGCCTCGCGTATCACCTCGTGCTCATGCTCCGACAGGGGCTTGAAATCCTTCATGTAGCTTAAATTGTCCTTCATCTGGGCAACATTGCTCATGCCGCTTAGCACCATGAATATGCCCGGAAGTCCCGCCGCGAACCTTACAGCCCAGGAGGAATACGAAAGGCCGTTATTCTCCCTGTCAAAGACTGCCTTTACGCTGTCGATGGGGTCAGCAAGGATGCCGCCCTTTACGGGCTCCATTACGATGACCTGCTTGCCGTGGGCGCGGCATATCTCAAGGTTGCGCCTTGAATTTACGCCGGGATTCTCCCAGTCGGCGTAATTTATCTGAAGCTGTACGAACTCAACGTCGGGGTGCGCAGTTAAGAGCTCCTCAAGTATCTCGGGGTCCGCGTGAAACGAAAAGCCGTAGTGCTTTATAAGGCCCTTTTTCTTTTGCTCCTTAACGAAGTCCCAAAGGCCGTATTCGTCGTATTTTTTGTAGTTCGCCACCTGAAGCGCGTGAAGAAGGTAATAATCGAAATAGCCCGCGCCTGTGCGCTCAAGGCTTATCTCAAACTCCTTAAGGGCGCTTTCCTTGTCCTTTATCTCGGGATTTACTATAAGCTTTGTCGCAAGCGTGTAGCTCTGTCGCGGGTAACGCTCCACGAGCGCCTTTCTCGCCGCTTCCTCCGAGCCGGGGTAAACATAGGCCGTATCGAAATATGTGCCTCCCGCCTCCATGAAAAGATCCACCATTTCCGACGTCTCCGAAACGTCTATCTCTCCGCTTTCAAGTCTGGGCAGGCGCATAAGCCCGAAGCCCAGCTTCATGCCCTCGTTTATTTTCTCCAGAGCCATGTTTATCCCCCTTTTCATAATTCCCTTAAATTATATTATAATGGCAAACCGCCCGTTTTTCCACCACGGAAAAAAGTTTTTTCCATGCGCGCCCGGTTTTTATCGGCGCATACGCCCCCGCCAAACAAAAAACAAGCATATTTGTGCCTGCTTTTCGCTTTTTCTTATTTTAATATCTCGCCCAGAAGCTTCATCATCTTCGGTATCTCATAGGGCTTTGCAAGATGGCCGTTCATGCCCGCCGAAAGGGCGTTCTTTTTGTCCTCCTCGAAGGCGTTGGCCGTCATGGCTATAATGGGTATGCCGGCCTTCTTCTTGTCGTCAAGGGCGCGTATCCGCCTTGTCGCCTCATAGCCGTCCATGCGCGGCATCTGTATGTCCATAAGGATAAGGTCGTAATATCCGTCGGGCGCGTTCTTTATCATTTCAACCGCCTCCGTGCCGTCGCAGGCCACCTCCGTCTCAAAGCCCGCGTCGCCCAGAATTGCAAGGGCTATCTGCTGATTTAACTCATTGTCCTCCGCAAGAAGGAGCCTCTTTCCCTTAAAGCTTACCGTCTCCTCCCCGTCGGCGCGGCTCTCCCCGCCGCTCCGGATGCTTTCGAGCACGCCGCGAAGCTCCGATATGAAGAGCGGCTTTGAGCAGAACGCGCTTACGCCCGCTTCCCTTGCCTCTTTTTCTATATCGGCCCAGTCGTATGCCGTAAGTATAATTACGGGCGCGCCTTCGCCCGCGGCCTTTCTTAATCTTCTTACCGTTTCAACGCCGTTTACATCGGGCATCATCCAGTCAATTATGTAAAGCGCGAACTCATCGCCGCATTCCAGCGCGTCCTTCGCGCGGATAACGGCCTCCTTGCCGTAATTCGTCCAGTCGGGGCGCATGCCCATCTTTCTGAGCATCGCGCATACGGAGAGGCATGTGTTGGTGTCGTCGTCCACAACGAGCACCCGCTTCCCCGAAAACATTGGCAGGTCTTCGTATTTCGCGGGGTTCTTGCTTATGCGGCAGCTAATGTTTACGATAAATTCGCTGCCCTTTCCCTCTTCGCTTTCCACCGCTATTGTGCCGCCCATCATGTCAACGATGTTCTTCGTTATGGCCATGCCCAGCCCCGTGCCCTGTATGCCGCTTACGGTGCTCGTCTTCTCGCGGGTGAAGGCCTCGAATATGGTCTTTTTGAACTCTGGGCTCATGCCTATGCCGTTGTCCTTTATGCGGAACTCAAAGTCGGCGAAGCCTTCCCTTTCGGAGGGCTTTTCAATAACGCGCAGGCTTATGATGCCGCCCGCGGGGGTGAACTTTATGGCGTTCGACAGTATGTTCAGAAGCACCTGACTGAGCCTGAGCTTATCGGCCACCACGTCCTCGCTTATGACGTTCTCGGTGTCAACGAAAAACTCCTGCCTGCGCGCCGTTATGTTGGGCTGTACTATGGTCCTCAGATCGTGTATAAGGTCGGGCAGATGCACGTCCGACTCGGAAAGCGTCATCTTGCCGCTTTCTATGCGGCTCATATCGAGCACGTCGTTTATAAGGGACAGCAGGTGGTGACTTGAAACGGATATCTTGTTGAGATAATCGAGCACCTGCTCCCTGTTGTCTATATGCGACTGCGCCAGCGCCGTAAAGCCCACGATGGCGTTCATGGGCGTGCGTATGTCGTGGGACATATTGTTCAAAAAGACGGTCTTTGCGCGGTTCGCCCGCTCCGCGTCCATCAGCGCGTTCGACAGCGCCTCCTTCTTTTCCTGCTCGTCGCGCACTATATACGTAACGTCGCTCTGATATCCGCGAAGCACCTGCGTATTGTCCTCTCCCCGCTTCGCCGTGCCGCCGAAGCGCACGAATATTGTGCCCTTCACGGGGTGCTCCCAGCGGTACGTATTCTCCGAAAGGCGGCCCGCCTTCATCTGAGCCATGCTCTCCAGAACCGCGGGAACGTCGTCCCCGATTATCCTGTCGTACCATAAGTCGTATACGTCCTCATCGGAAAGCTCACTCCCGTGAAGTCCGAGAAGCTCCATCATCTTCGCGTTGCCCTGCATACGCGGCCTTTTGCCGTCCTCAAAAAAGATATGCCACGTGCCGAAGCCCGCGTCGCCTATGATCTCATTGCTCTCCGCCAGCGTGCTCTTACTCGTTTCAAGCTCGCGGTTCTTCTGTTCCAGCTCTTTTCTCGCGTTCTCCTTATCAAGCATCTCTCTTCTCGTTCTTTTTCCGTCGCGCACGAGAAAGAATATAACTATAAGGGCTATTATGACTATCACGGCGACAAAAAACCATATATTGTCCGTTATCGCGTCCGTAAGCGTATACTTATAAAGGCCCTGTGAATAGCTGAATGCCAGATCCTCCACGTAATCCTCGCCAAGCACGTTGAGTCCGCGGTTCAGAAGCTGCAAAAGCCCTTCGTTTCCTATCTTTACGCCGAAGCAGCGGTCGTCTCTGTGGCTTAACTGTCTCAGTGACAGCTCACGATAGTGGCTGTTTTTTAAGATCTCGTTTGCACGCAGCCCGTTGAGTGTCGTACATCCCGCTTTCCCCGAAAGCACCGCCTGAAGGCACGCGTCTATCGACGGATAAAGCGTTACCTCCGCGTCGGGGAAGTTGGTCTTGACGTAATAATACTGCATGCGGTTATTCTCGTTTACGGCGAAGCTTAAAAGCTTTTCGTCGCTGTACTCACCCGTATATACGAGCTCCGTCGCCGACGACGCCACCGCCCGCGTCTGGTATATGCCGTTCTCCTCCGAGTAATAAAGGCCGCCGCCCACGGGGAAGGCCGCGTCTATGGCGCCCTCGTTTACCGCGGCTATCATATCATCGTAGCTTTTAAAGCCTCTGTAATCAATCTCTATGCCGGTAATGCCTAGCCCCTCAAGCATTTCGGGAATTATATCCCTTACTATACCGTCCACCTCGCCCTGCTCGTCCGTATCGCTGTACGGCAGGTAGTTTTCAAGATAGCCCACTTTTATCATATTGTGCGCACCCAGCCATATCTTCTCGTATGGAGAAAATGCGCGGCTTGAGATGCTTTGACGGTAATACTTCGCCCGAAGCGTGGCAATATACGTCGGGTCATCGGAGAAAAGCCGCGCCTGAGCCGTATTCAGATCCCGAAGGATGTCGTCCCTCTCCGCGTTCACGCAGAGATAATACTCAGACTCGCCGAACACGCCTATGACCTCGGCATTATGTCTGTCGTATGCTCCGTCGCCCTCAGCGGCAAGGATGTCCACCTCGCCGTTGTCAAAGGCCGAAAACAGCTCCTCATAATCGGCGAACGAAACGACGTAGGCGGACACGTCATGCTCACGAAGATACGACTCGAGTACCCCCACCATGGCGCTTTCGAGAACGCCTATCTTCCTTCCCGACAGCGTGGCGGGGTCGGCCGTTACGTCCACGTCGTAGTCGTGCTTCAAAAGATTATACGTCTCGCTGCCCATGGGTTCGTCCGGGTATCCTATGAGACCCATGCGCTCCTGGCGCCACGCAAGCCCGGCCAGCAAATCTATTTCTCCGCGCAGAAGCATATCGTAAAGCTCTCCGTAGCTTCCGTATACGTATTCGTATCTCCATCCCGTATATTCGGAAAGCTTGCGGTAATACTCGTATGCGTATCCGCTCTTCACCGCGCCATCGCGTGCGCCTTCCTCAAACAGCTCGTTTTCATAATAACCTACGCGGATGACCTCGCTTTCCGTACTCAGTGCGGCAAACGACGTTACGCCCGTTGCCGATATCACGATCAGTGCGGAAAAAAGAAAAGCTATAAGGCGTATGAATTTTTTCGATCCGGTGAACATTACGTTATCCTCCGCAGTTTTAATTCAAACACATATACTTAAATAATTATAACACGACTTCATATAAAAAAGCAGCCTTTTTCACAATTATTGCAAAAAACAAACGCAGCCCACCGCCGCGTTTGTTTTTAAAACGTTATTATGCCCCCGTCCCGACCGATTCGGTTTCGGGCAGAACGCTCCACTTTTTCTCCCACAGTTCGCGTATCTCCCGGCGCTTTTCGGGACGTATGAGGTAAAAGCCTATTATCGCAAGGACGATGCATATGGCCGTGTCAAGATAGGACGTCCAGTTCACGCCGCCCGTGACAACGCCTTCATGTATGTTCGTCACGTCCAGAAACGCCACCACGTCCTGAGCCACATGGA
>JAFOLN010000347.1 GCA_017419325.1 Clostridia bacterium | reverse complement strand
GGCGAACAGCACGGCGTCGCGTTCCCTCGCGGGACTGTACATGCCGATGGGGTTATAAAGCCTCGGATTTACGGCGAACGTAAGAAGATAGACTCTGTCATGGCCGCACTCACGCCTGTAGCGTTCTATGCATTCCTCGGCCGACGTAAAAATAATCTCGGCTTCCTTTGCGAACGGAAGAAAAACGTGATAATTCGGCGGATCCTCCTTCGAATAAAAGGCCGTGAGGATATTCTTGCTCCTTGCGGTGCGCATAAGCTCCAAAAGCCGCTGCTGCTTGGGAGAATTGCTCCATGCCGCGCCCTTCCACTCGCCCGACAGTCCCTGCCACGACGACACAATGAGCAGCAGATCAAGCCCTTCAAGATCGCTTTCGCTTTGATCGGGAGTGATATACTTAAGCTCGCACGTATCCTTGTACCCGTCGTAGATGAATCTGTCCGCGACTATGCCCACCTTATACGGCAGACGCGAATAAAAGCGCGAGCCCTCGCTCGGCGGAAAACATCCGCGGTTCTCAAGGAGCCGCTCATATGCCGCTCCGTCGCGCCGTCTCAGTGCGAAGAACCTGTGAATGTCGTATACCCTTCTTTTAAATGCTCTGTATAAACTTGAGAGAATCTTCACTATGCGTACACTTCCTCCGGCAGAAAAACGCCCTCGCCCGCAAGTGTGTCCAAAATATAATCAAAGGCCTTTGACGCGGCGTGCTCTCTTCTCACCGCGTCGGGATTTGCGTCGATTATTAAAAGCGTCTCCCCGTTCGGCGCCGTCACCCTTCGACCGCCCAAAGCGCGCTCCATCGCCTCCGACGGATTGCTTATCACACTCAGTCCGCACGCGGCAAGCTGCAGCGCGCGGCGCGAAAACATGGTTTCGGAATCCGTTATCGTATTCACGTTTATAGCCGCGCCGTACCTGCGCATAAGCTCCGGCACGCTTCCGGCCGGAACGGCTTTATGTATATACGGCGCATATTCCTTCGGGAATTTAAAGCGCTCCTCAATGCTTTCGGAATGCCTGTCGTATACTTCAAGCCTGAGTCCCTTTGACAGCGCGTAATCGAACAGCGTCCTCGTCGCGCGGCAGCGCTGCGGCAGATCGTCATACCACGCGCCCGCAAAAAGCACGCGGCCGTCGTCCTTCTTTTCGTCGGCGGGATAATATACCGCGGTGTTGACCATAAACGGCAGCACGTGAACGCTCTTCGCGCCCATCCTCTTATAGTCGTCTACGCTTTCGCGCGCCGTCGTGAATATATGGTCAAAGCGTATCGCCGTATCCGCGAAGTCGAAGCGCGTATCGAGCGCGCCTATCGGATCCTCCTTGTTCCAGAAGACCATGGGGATCCGGTGCTGTCTGCAGTAATCGAGAATATCGAAAAGAATGCTTCTGTTCTCGAAAAAGACCTCGCGGTTATGGTATATCCTGCCGCGCCAGCACCCCTCGAACGGCGGAACGCCGCTCCAGGCCGACTCGCAGAAGAATATATCCGGCTTAAATTCGTCAAGCTGGCTCTTCCAGGCTCCCGGGCGCACGAAAATCGACTCGCACTGTCCCGAAAGGTCTATCCACGTCATCTCGTCGCAGATGAACGCGGTCTTGATTTTATGTACCCTGCCGTCCGGCGGATAGCTCTCGGGCCCCGTGCCCGAGGCGTGCTTATCCCAGTAGGACGGGGGTTTAAGTACCGATAAATAGAGGGACTGCATCATGGTGTTAAGCTGCTTGTTTTTTCTGCAAAGCTCTATTATCGACGCAGAAACGGCCGCCATGGCAGTCCCTCCTCACCTTTTGATTCAAGGCTTCCCGAAAGGGGGAGTCGTATCTTACAGAAGCGTTACTACGTTGCTCTCCTGGAAATTAAAGGGGCACTTTCTCGTGTCGAGTATTATCTTGCCCTTTATCTTATCGACGTTCTGTTTTAGGTGCTGGTGTCTTACCATTACAACGAGCACGTCGATATCGTTTAAGAACTTGTCGAAGTCAAGATACTGTCCCTCGATTATCTCGGTCGTAAGCATTGGGTCGAAGCACTTGGGCGTGCCGGCGAGACGCTGATGCATAAGCTCAACGAGCTGGAGTGCCGGGCTGTCGCGAACGTCGTCAACGTCCTCCTTATAAGTAAGGCCGTAGAAGCCCACGCGGTCGGGCGTCAGCTTATGCGCGCGAAGCAGCGCGTATACGCGCTCGAGAACGTAGTCGGGCATGCCGTCGTTCGTATGTCTTGCCATGCGCACCATATTAGCAAGCTCCGGATAGTCGCCAACTAAGAACCACGGGTCAACGGAGATGCAGTGGCCGCCAACGCCGGGGCCGGGCGAAAGGATGTTAACGCGCGGATGCTTGTTTGCTATGCGGATAATCTCGTATACGTCGAGATTGTCGCTTCTGCAGATCTTTAAAAGCTCGTTTGCAAAAGCTATATTTATATCCCTGTATGTATTTTCAACAACCTTCGTCATTTCCGCCGTGCGGATATCTGTGACTTCAATGTCACCCTTGCAAAACGACTTGTAGATATCTTTGACTTTCCGACTCACCTCAGGATCATCTGCGCCTATTGTACGAGAATTATCTTCAAGCTCGCGCACCATGTTGCCAGGAATTATGCGTTCGGG
>JAFOLN010000346.1 GCA_017419325.1 Clostridia bacterium | reverse complement strand
TCCTCTTTTTTTCTGACAGGAGGTTTTTTCGTGTCCTTTAAAATTGCGAAGGTGACCCCCGGCTCCCCTGCGGCGCGCTCGCGCATACTCCCGGGAGAGTCGCTCGTTTCGGTAAACGGGAAAAAGATAAGAGACGTGCTCGATTACCGCTTTTATACGGCGGAGCGCCATCTTCATATTGATATAGAGGGGCTTGACGGCAGAATGCGCACCGTCCGCGTTGTAAACAGGCGCGGCGGCGACATAGGCCTTGAATTTGAGACGTATCTTATGGACAAGCCGCGCTCATGCCACAACAAGTGCATATTCTGCTTCATAGACCAGCTTCCGCGCGGCATGCGCGACACGCTTTATTTCAAGGACGACGATACAAGGCTTTCTTTTCTTACGGGAAATTACGTTACGCTTACGAATATTAGCGACGACGACATAACGAGGATAATAAATCAGAGAATAAGCCCCATAAACATCTCGGTTCACACCACCGACCCGGAGCTTAGGAAAAAAATGCTGAACAACAAGAACGCGGGGAAGGTGATGGGCTACATGCAGCGCATAGCCGACGCGGGGCTTCCCATGAACGGGCAGATAGTCCTTTGCCCCGGCGTAAACGACGGAGAGGCTCTAAAAAGGACGATGCAAGAGCTTTCGGCGCTTTATCCGTCGCTTCGCAGCGTCTCCTGCGTGCCCGTGGGGCTTACGCGCTACCGCGAGGGGCTTTTTCCGCTTCAAGGCTACGATGAAAAGAGCGCCGCGGAGACGGTAGACATAATAGACGCCTTCGGCGACGAATGCAAAAAGAAGTTCGGCACGCGCCTTTTCTTCGCGGCAGACGAGTTCTACATAAAGGCGAAGCGGGAGATACCGCCCGCCGAGCATTACGAGGAGTTTCTTCAGATAGAGAACGGCGTCGGCATGATAGCGTCGTTTCGCGACGAGTTCTACGGGGCCCTTCTGGCCGAGGCGGACGCGGAGCTTAAAAGCGGGACGTATACCGTCATCTGCGGAGCCGACGTATATTCATTTTTGAGCGGTCTTGTTGACGAGCTTGAGAAAAGATGTCATAATTTAAATATAAGGGTCCAAAAGATAGACAACGAGTTTTTCGGGACGACCATAACGGTGTCGGGCCTCATCTGCGGCTGCGATATCTTAAGTCAGCTTCGGGGAGTCGAGCTGGGCGAGGCCGTGCTGTTTACAAAGAATATGCTTCGAAGCGGCACGAATGTGTTCCTTGACGACATGACGACCCTTGAGCTTGAAGAAAAGCTCGGCGTGCCCTTCGTTCCCATGGAAAACGACGGAGGCAGTTTTTTTGACTTTTTTGTGAAAGGAAACCGGACATGGCAAAACCGATAGTAGCGCTTGTCGGCCGCCCCAACGTGGGCAAGTCCACGCTTTTTAATAAGCTGGCGGGACGGCGCATATCCATAGTTGAAGATACCCCCGGCGTGACCCGCGACCGCATATACGCGGAAACGTCGTGGCGCGGCCGCGAGTTTATAATGATAGACACGGGCGGCATTGAGCCTGCCGCCGACGATATGATACTGAAAAAAATGCGCGAGCAGGCGCAGATAGCCATAGACTCCGCCGACGTCATCATCTTTTTAGTTGACATAAAATCGGGAATGACGGCCTCGGACCAGGACGTGGCGCATATGCTGCTTCGCTCGAACAAGCCCATCGTGCTCTGCGTAAACAAGGTGGACTCGGTGGGTCAGATGCCTGTGGAGGCGTATGAGTTCTATAATCTGGGCTTAGGCGACCCGTACCCCGTTTCGTCCATACACGGCCTCGGCACGGGAGACCTACTCGACGCGGTGTTCGAGCATTTCCCGCCGGCGGAGGAGAACGAGGAAGAGGACGAGGTCATAAAGATTGCCGTTATAGGAAAGCCCAACGCGGGCAAATCCTCCCTTATAAACGCGATACTTAAAGAGGACAGGGTAATCGTTTCGCCCATTGCGGGCACGACCCGAGACGCCATAGACACCCTTTTTGAGTGCGAAGAGGGCAAGTTCATGTTCATCGACACGGCGGGCATCCGCCGCAAGAGCAAGGTGGACGAATCCATAGAAAAATACAGCGTGCTTCGCGCCTATATGGCGGTTGAGCGAAGCGACGTATGCATGATAATCATAGACGCGAAAGAGGGCATAAGCGAGCAGGACGCAAAGATAGCGGGCTTTGCCCATGAGAAGGGCAAGGCGTCGGTCATCGTGGTGAACAAGTGGGACCTGATCGACAAGGAAACGACCCCGATGAACGAGTTCAACAAGGACGTTATGGACGTTTTGAGCTTCATGCAGTAC
>JAFOLN010000345.1 GCA_017419325.1 Clostridia bacterium | reverse complement strand
GGCTTCGCCGACGTTCAGATGGGACGCGGCGCAATAGTTATCGGCCTTGCCGCAGTCATCATAGGCGAGGCGCTTATAGGCAGATTTTTCTCGAATTTTGCGGTACAGCTTCTGGCCGTGGCAATAGGCGGCGTTGTTTATTACATAGTTTATCAGATAGTTATCTGGTGCGGAATAGACACCGACCTTCTTAAGATGCTCTCGGCAGTAGTGGTTGCGCTCTTCCTCGGTATACCGTACTGGAAATCCCATTACGGTTCGGGGTCAAAAGGAGGGAAAAAGAATGCTTGAGCTTAAAGATATACACAAGACCTTCAATCCCGGCACCGTCAACGCAAAGACGGCGCTGGCCGGCGTTGACCTCGTTTTAAACGAGGGCGACTTCGTTACCGTAATAGGCGGCAACGGCGCGGGCAAGAGCACCATGCTCAACGCCATAGCAGGCGTATGGAAGCCCGACCGGGGCAAGATAATGATAGACGGCGTAGACGTTACTCCGATGCCGGAGTTCAAAAGAGCCAAATTCCTGGGCCGTGTGTTCCAGGATCCCATGATGGGAACGGCGGCAACGATGAGCATCGTTGAGAACATGGCGCTTGCCGCAAGACGCGGTCAGAGGCGCGGTCTCGGATGGGGCATAACGAATGCCGAAAGAGCCGAATACCGTGAGATGTTAAAGACCCTTGACCTTGGCCTTGAGGACAGACTTACCACGAAGGTGGGCCTCCTCTCCGGCGGTCAGCGTCAGGCCATAACGCTTCTCATGGCTTCCATAAAGAAGCCGAAGGTGCTTCTTTTGGACGAGCATACGGCGGCTCTCGACCCGAAAACGGCGCAGAAGGTGCTTGCGCTTTCCGACAAGATAATCGCCGAGCACAATCTTACCACTCTCATGATAACGCATAACATGCGCGACGCCATTGCCTACGGCAACCGTCTTGTCATGATGAACGAGGGCAAGATAATGTTCGATATCTCCGGAGACGACAAGAAGAACCTCACCGTTGAGGACCTTCTTGAGAAGTTCAGCGCAAAGAGCGGCGAGGAGTTTTCAAACGATAAAGCCCTGCTTTCGTAAAACAGCTATAATAGAAACGGATGAGCTTTCAGATGAAAGCCCATCCGTTTTTTGCTTTGATGGGGGCTCAGCTAAGGCTTACATATCCAAAGTCAGCCATGCTGTATGAGGGGATATAGTTCTCAAAGATGTAATCGGTGAATTCAACGCCTAAAACAAGCATGTAGTTGGCCAAAGACTGATTTAAATACAGCGTTTGGGGGTCGTTTGAGCCAACGCCTGCGGCGGAATAAAACTCAAGCTCATAGTCCTCGCTGAGTGCGGGAGCATAGTAGAAGCCGAAGCCTTCAAACGTGACCCTTCTGTAAAGTCCGGGCTGATACGTGAAGTAAAACAGCGAAGGCTGCGCATCTTCGTATAATATGGTGGTCACAATATATACCTCGCCGTCGGGGGTCAAATACGACATCGAAAGGGTAATATCGTTATCTCCGGGGTAATAGTTTGCAAGGTAGGCGTCCACACCGCCTTCGTCATCCGCGGATTCGAAATGAATGCCGTACACGAGTGAGCCGTCATCACTGTAAGACGCTGAACCGTTCTTTACGATGAAGGATTTAAACTCGCCGAACGCCGCTTTTTGTCTTTCGGTGGAAAAGTTCGCGGCCGGGGCGGTCTGCGTCTTCGTCTGTGCAAGAGCCGTAAGCGAGGTTTTCGTATATCCCTTCACATACGACAGCGGCACGGCCACATTGAGAAGCTGACCGTCTATATACGAGCCGGAGGTTATGCCTATGACTTCGCCGTACTTGTTTATAAGCGCGCCGCCGCTTGAGCCGCTTGAAATGGCCGCGCTCGTCTGTATATAGCTTTGCCCGTCAACAACGCGGGAGGGGTTTGAAACGATGCCCTGGGAAATTGTATTCTGGAGTCCCAGCGGGCTTCCTATGGCGTAGACTGTCGCGCCGCCTGCGGGCGTTTCCGTATTCACGGAGAGCGTCGGAAAGCCGGAGCCGCTTATCTTTATAACAGCCCAGTCCTCGGCGGCGTTTGCGGCGTAAACGCCCTCAACATCAAGGGTGCGCCCCGTTTCTGAAAGGGTTATCTTTGCGCTTCTCGCGTTTTCTATGACGTGATAATTCGTAACTGCCGTGCCGTCCGAATCGATAAAGAAGCCGCTTCCACTGCCGATGGCGGTGCCCGATGCGTTGTATATTTCAATATAGAATACGGCGGGGGAGCACCGGGAGTATATCTCTTCCGCTGTAAGCTCCGTTTTGACCGTGTTCGTCGCTGGTGTACTGTTCGAGGGATTGACCGCGGGCGTATAGGAGTCTATAAGCGAAGCGTCGTACACCGCGTCGAAGGAGCTTTCCGTAAACGCGCCCATGGATATGAGCTTGCCCGCCAGCGTCTGCTGCGAGCCCTTAAGCTTTGCCGAAAGCGCCGCATAGGATATGCTCACCACGTCGGCACGGAGAAAGTTGTCCGTATTGACGTAGGAGGGGAGTATGCCTACTGACCGCGACAGCGCAAAAGGCGAAGTCCAGTCGAAGTCCGCGCCGTTCTCATCGGAATAGCCAAGAGCGCGAAGCATGAACGTAAGATACATATTTGAATTTGCGGCCGCCTCGCCTCCGAATTTCGCGGATGAGATGCCGTTCGTAAGCCCGTTTTCAAATCCGTAGGCCACATATTTGTCGGCCCAGGAGGGCACATCGGTGAACGGATGCGCGCCGTCACCGGAAAGCGCCTCGCTCTCCTTGCCAAGCACGCGTATAAGCATTACGAGCGCCTCGGTGCGAGTGGGAGCGCGTCCCAAATCAAAACTCGTGTCCGACACGCCGCGGAAGAGTCCCAGCGTTTTAAGCGTACCGGCAAGCGCTTCCTCATGTGAAACGTCGCGGGCGTCTGTGGCAAACGCGCCGACGGACATAAACGAAATGCACATCACAACACATAGAATTATGCTGATAATCTGTTTTTTCAAGTTAAGGCCCCCTTTGACTGCAAAAATGGTAAATAAAAGTTTACTTATAATCAGTATTACATGAAATTAGTAATAAGTCAAATTTTTTTACCTTCAATATAGCCCTGAAAACAGGATAAAATTTTTTTCAAATCAACACAAACGGACAAAATTGTTGTATAATAAAAAAACTTAAACAGTTTTGAGAGAAGGAGAATTTTTATGCCGCGCGAAATAATCCTTTCTCCCCACGCCGGATTCTGCTTCGGGGTAAAGCGTTCTGTGGAAATGGCCTACGCCGCCGTTTCGGAGAACGCCGACAACCTTTACATGCTGGGGGAGATAATCCACAACGACCTTGTTGTGAATGAGCTTATAAATAAGGGAGTAAAGCTCATCCATTCGCCGGGCGAGATAGAGGGAGAGAACGCCCGCGTTATAATCCGCGCCCACGGCGAGGCAAAAAAAGTATACGACGAGCTTTCTCGCCTCGGAGTGGAGTGCATCGATACCACCTGCCCATTTGTTAAAAAAATACATAAAATTGTAGAAAAGCACAAAGAAGCGGGCGACGAGGTCATAATTATCGGCGACAGGGCTCATCCGGAGGTCATCGGCATCAACGGATGGTGCGAAGACGGAGCAATTATTTATAAAACTTTAAATGAATTGCAAACAGGGCTTGAAAATTCTGTCGCATTTGATATAATGAATACTAACGTGTGCTTGGTTGCTCAGACGACCATCAATAAAGCGAACTGGCAGAGGTGTCTTTCCTATGTAAAGGAGAACATACCGAACGCCAGAACGTACGATACAATCTGTCTTGCTACCGAAGAACGGCAGAACGACGCCGCCGAGATTTCAAAGGTCTCAGATACCGTGATAGTCATCGGCGGAAGAAAAAGCTCCAACACGCTTAAGCTTGTGGAGGTCTGCCGCGAACACTGCGGGAAGGTGTATCATATTGAAACGCCGGAGGAGCTTTCGGGCATCACATTTGGGATAGACGACAAAGTGGGCATAACCGCGGGAGCGTCTACACCCGCCTATATAATTAGGGAGGTTATTGAAAGAATGGAAGACGAAAAGATAATCATGGACAACAACGAGGAGTTAAGCTTTGCGGAGGCTGTGGAGCAATCCATCAAATCTTTACATACAGGAGATGTTGTAACCGGTATTGTAAGCAAGATTTTACCCGGCGAGATAAGACTTGATCTCGGCACCAAGCAGGACGGTTACATCCCTGTAGATGAGTTCACCTCCGATCCCAACGCTAACTTGGACGATCTTGTTAAGGTCGGCGACGAGGTCGAAGCGTTTGTTGTGAGAGTGTCTGACGTTGAAGGCGTTATCATGCTCTCAAAGAAGAAGATCGACTCTATGAAGATGTGGAAAGAGATCGAAGCGGCAGTAGACGATCAGAGAATACTGTCGGGCGTAGTTACGGAAGCCGTAAGAGGCGGCGTTGTAGTTATGGTAAACGGCGTAAGAGTATTCGTGCCCGCGTCGCTTGCAGCAGAGCGCTACACCGAGGATCTTTCCGGTCTCGTAGGCAATACTGTTGATTTACGCATACTTGAGATCAACCGCCAGAGAAAGAGAGTCATCGGCTCCATCAAGAGCGTTCTTGTTGAGCGCAAGGCCGAGGCCGCAAAGAAGATCTGGGAAGAGATCGAAGTCGGCAAGGCTTACAAGGGTGTTGTTAAGTCCATCATGCCCTACGGAGCTTTCGTAGACATCGGCGGCGTTGACGGTATGTTACATATTTCCGAAATGTCCTGGCAGCGCATAAAGAATCCGTCCGAGATCATGTCGGTAGGCGACGAGATCGACGTATTCATCCTTAAGCTGGACACGGAAGGCGAGAAGAAGAAGATCTCCTTAGGCCACAAGAAGCCCGAGGACAATCCGTGGGAGATATTCAAGTCGAAGTATAATGTGGGCGACGTTGTTTCCTGCCGCATTATAAAGCTTATGCCCTTCGGCGCGTTTGCACAGATAATCCCCGGCGTTGACGGTCTTATCCATGTTTCTCAGATCGCTCAGAAGCACATCCCCAGCCCCGAGAGCGAGCTTTCCATCGATCAGGTAGTTGACGCAAAGATAACTGCCATCGATTTCGAAAAGAAGAAGGTAAACTTAAGCATCCGCGCGCTTCTTGACGCAGCCTCCAAGGAAGAGGCTGACGCCGCAGAGAGCGAAGATGCACCGGCAGACGCCGAGTAATTTAAGCATCAGAAAACGGGATCGGCTCATGCCGACCCCGTTTTTTTGTATAAAGAGAGAAAGTATTATAAGAAGGTGAAAAAGATGTCTTTTTTTGATTTGTTCGGAAAGAAGCCCGGCGCCGCGTCGGTGCGAAAATACGCCGAGGAGGCGAACATATACTTTGCAGCGGTCTTTGAGCGCCCCGCCCCGACGCCAATTCAGGCGGAAATGACGGAGGAGCCAAAGGAGGATTACAGCTATTCCTCCGAGGGAGGGAAAGAGCCTGCGCGTGAGAAAGAAACCGCGCACCGTCCGCAGTTTTCCCGTAAAGGTCAAGGACTGCACCATCCGCAGTTTTCCCCTAAAGGTCAGGGGGACGCATTTTACCATGCTCTCATTGAGAAAAAGTATGAGCCCGAAGTAATCGACAGGCTTATGAAGAGCCTCGACGAGATCTCCGACGCACAGGGGATAAAGGCCGCGCTCTCGGAGACCGAGGAGCTTTCATTTGTGGACGCGGTGCGCCTGCTCATCGGGCAGAGCGGCAGGACTGAGGCCGAGGTATACAAGGCCGCGGGGCTTGACAGACGTCTTTTTTCAAAGATAATGAAGGACCCATCC
>JAFOLN010000344.1 GCA_017419325.1 Clostridia bacterium | reverse complement strand
TCTTCCCGTTTATTTACGGCATTTATCCATATGCCATCGTCACAGAGAAGCAGTCGGCCGCAATGAAGGCCGCAGATGTGGATTATGTGTATCATTCCATATATGAGCTTGCTTTTATGTGCATTTCAAAGCTTTTAAATATAAACAATAACAATAAAAAAGGAGAACGAAAATGATAAACTTACCTAAGATCGCGCTGGGCGCATGGGCATGGGGCAATGACGGAGTATTCGGCGGCACTCTTACCGATAAGGAGCTTCGCCCCATATTCGATAAGTCAATGGAATACGGACTAAACCTGTGGGACACGGCCTACGCTTACGGCATGGGCACCTCGGAAAAGCTGCTTGCGGGATTTCTCAAGGGACTTCCGAGAGAGTCCTATCTTATTTCCGACAAATTCACTCCCCAGTGCGCCGACGCCTCTTCGCCCACGGCCATGAAGGACATGATAGAGATGCAGCTCGGCCTTATGGGACTCGACCGTTTCGACATTTACTGGATTCACAACGTATGGGAGGCTCCCAAGTGGACAGAGGAGCTGGCGAAATACTTCGAGGGCAAGGATAACGTGCCGCTTATCGGCGTGTCGAACCACAACCTTGCGGAAATAAAGCAGGCAAACGATATACTCAAGGCGCACGGTCTCAAGCTTTCCGCCGTGCAGAATCATTACAGCCTTATTAACCGCTCGTCCGAGGATTCAGGCATACTCGATTACTGCAGAAAGAATGATATATACTTCTTTGCGTATATGGTGTTGGAGCAGGGCGCGCTGTCGGGCAAGTATGACACGGCTCATCCCATGCCCAAGGGTTCGGCAAAAGCCGAGACTTATAATCCCGTACTTGATAAGCTTGAGATTCTTAACGCGGAGCTTAAACGCCTTGCCGACAAGTATAACGTGGGCGCGGCGCAGATTCCCGTGGCGTGGGCTATATCGAAGGGCACTCTCCCGATAATCGGCGTAACGAAGACGGCTCACGTTGACGATGCGGCGAAGGCGGCATCTGTCAAGCTTTCGGCCGATGAGGTAAAGGCGCTGGAGGAGCTTGCGGACAGCCTTAAGCTCAATGTAGTTCGCATGTGGGAAAAGGAAATGAAGTAAACGCGCTGAAAAGGCAAAAAAGATAAAAGGTGGGCTATACTATGAAATACACAAGGCTTGGCAGCTCGGATTTAAGCGTATCACGCATCTGCATGGGCTGCATGGGGTTCGGAGACCCGGGACGCGGTCAGCATAGCTGGACGCTGGGCGAGCAGCAATCCCGGGAGATAATCAAAAGAGGCCTCGATCTGGGAGTCAATTTCTACGACACCGCCATCGGATATCAGAGCGGAACGAGCGAACAGTTCGTGGGACGCGCCCTTAAGGACTTTGCAAAGCGTGATGACGTCGTTGTAGCAACAAAGTTCCTCCCGCGAACCGCGGAGGAAATAGAAAACGGCATAAGCGGACAGCAGCATATAGAAAACATGATAAATACGAGCCTTCGCAACCTCGGCATGGATTATGTGGATCTCTATATCTATCACATGTGGGACTGGAACACGCCCATCTATGACATTATGGAGGGCCTTAACAACATCGTGAAGGCAGGAAAGGCCCGCTATATCGGCATCTCAAACTGCTTTGCATGGCAGATTGCCAAGGCGAACGCCCTAGCGGATAAAGAGGGCTTTGCGAAATTTGTTTCCGTACAGGGGCACTATAATCTGATATTCCGTGAAGAGGAACGCGAAATGGTCACATACTGCCGTGAGGAGAACATTGCACTCACTCCATACAGCGCGCTGGCAAGCGGCAGGCTTTCGCGGCTTCCGGGTGAGGGCGGCACAAAGCGGGCCGAGGAGGACAAATACGCAAAATTCAAGTATGACGCCACGGCCGCGCAGGATAATATAATAATTGCCCGGGTGGCGGAGCTTTCAAAAAAGCACGGTGTGACAATGACGGAGGTCTCTCTTTCGTGGCTCCTTACGAAGGTTTCGTCTCCCGTAGTCGGGGCAACGAAGCTTCATCATATCGAGGGAGCCGCCAAAGCCGTGGAGCTTACGCTTACGGATGACGAGATAAAGTATCTTGAAGAGCCGTATGTGCCCCATCCGCTTGCGGGAGTCATGGCGCAGAACAGACCGGAGAACGCAGATAAAAAGCACGTCTGGTCAACGGGAGACCAGAAGATAAACAGATAGGAGGAGCTTTAAATGAGCGAAAAGATAGTACAGACGGCGGGCAGGGATCAGCTCGGTGATTTTGCGCCGATGTTCGCGCATCTCAATGATGACATATTATTCGGCGAGGTCTGGAACGAGGAGGCGATAAGCGTAAAGACGAAGTGCATTATAACCGTTGTTTCGCTTATAGCCACGGGCATGACGGACTCGTCGCTTACATACCACCTTATGAACGCGAAAAAGAACGGAGTAACGAAGGAAGAAATAGCGGCTATAATCACCCATACAACGATGTACGCGGGCTGGCCCAAGGGCTGGGCGGCGTTCAGACAGGCTAAGGAAGTCTGGAAGGATCAATAAAAACCGTATAGCGGCGGATGCCATAAAGGCGTCCGCCGCTTTTTTCTTGAACTGAAAGGATAACTGTGATATCATATCAAAGCACATACAAACTTCCGCGGAGAATATGATATGAAAAAATACAGACTTCCGCTTATAATGCTTTGCGTTTTCGAGGGGCTGGCCATCGGGCTCTGGCTTGGGACGGGGAATTTTTTCTACCTTTTTAACTTCACTTACATAGGCGGATGCATCGCTTTCGGGCTATTTCTGTTCATACGGAAAATAAGCTTTGCGCGGCGGTTCATTCAGCTTGCGGTGGGGCTTTATATGCTCGTATATCTCGGCATAATCTGCCGCGAGAATATGCAGATTGAGGGCTTTTGGTATTATCTCTTCTCGGGCGTATTCGAAGCGGCGGTAATACATTACGCGGCGGCAAAAATATTCGGGCCTCTTTTGTTCGGGCGCGGCTGGTGCGGCTACGCCTGCTGGACTGCCATGGTGCTCGATATGCTGCCATTTAAGCGGCGCGGGGGCGAACGAAGGAATATAGGCTTTATACGGTATATAATGTTTGCGTTCTCGCTCATTTTGGTATGCGCGCTCTTTTTAATAAAACCGCTTGGGCTTTCGGATATAATGTTTTATATTTTCATTGCGGGAAACGCGGCGTATTACATTGCGGAAATAATACTTGCCTTTGCCTTTAAGGACAACCGCGCCTTCTGTAAATACATTTGCCCCGTGACCGTGTTTTTAAAGCCTATGAGTTATTTTTCGCTTATACGCATAAAATGCGACGAGGAAAAATGCACAGGCTGCGGCAAATGCCGTAAAGTCTGTCCTATGGATGTGGAGGTAAACAATAACTCCCGAAGGCGAGAGAACGCCACAGAGTGCATCCTTTGTCAGGAATGCGTAAAAGCCTGCCCAGTGCGGGCGCTTAAGTGAAACGGGTGTTATTATACATACATAATAAAGGAGAGGATTTTATGAAGAAAACCGTTATAGTACTTGTATGCATCATAGCGGCGCTGGCCGCCGTTATAGTGTATATGTCCGTTGATGCTTCTCATTACAAGAGATACAAAAACATAATATCCCAGGACGAGGTTACAGAGACTCTCTTCGGCCAGCCCATATCCGAGGAGCGAAACGGCGAATACAGGATAGGCATAAAATGCGCCGCGGACGGCGATTTTCACGCCGAGCTTACCATATACGAAGCGAAGAACGGCAAATACGAGCCCGTGTTCTCATGTCCCGCCGTGGTGGGCAAGAACGGCCCGGGCAAGCAGTCCGAGGGCGATGTAAAGACTCCCATGGGCACATGGGTGATAGGCGAGGCATACGGCATAAAGGACGACCCGGGAAGTCTCGTGCCCTATACGAAAGTGACCGACGATATGTACTGGTGCGCCACGGGCAGCAACGGCAAAAAGTACAACACTCTTATATATAAGAGCGACGACCCCGACGCCGACTATTCCGAGGACGAGCATCTTATAGATTACCCCGTGGTATACGAATACCTTCTTGACCTCGGCTATAACAGGGCGGGCGCGCCCTACGCGGGCAACGCCATCTTCCTTCACTGCTGGAGGGGAGAGGACACCCCCACCGGCGGCTGCGTTGCGATATCGGAGGAGAACATGGTGACCGTTTTAAGAACTGTTACGCCGGGAACGTCCGTAACCATATACTAATCCAATCCACACGCCCGGAGAGCGTTTTTACGCGCTCTCCAGGTATTTTTTTACTTCGTTTATATATACCTGTCCTATCTCGCCCAGAGCCGTGTATTTTTTCTTTATATATACTATCTCCATCACGGCGTTTTCGTTTTTTTCGTCGGGCAAAAAGGGGACTACCGTATAATCGCTGCCGTTTAACTCATCGCAGATTATGCCGGAGCAAAGGGTGTAGCCGTTTAAGCCCACCATGAGATTGAGCATAGTGGCGCGGTCGCAGGCGTGTATGGTGCGGGGGTATTCCTTGTCGCTTAATATCTCCTCGGCAAAGAAAAAGGAGCTCTGTTCGCCCTGCTCGAATGAAAGACAGGGATAATTCTGAAGTTGGGCGAGGTTTATTGAGCTTTCCCGCGCCAGCGGGTGACCCTTCCAAAGATACACATACGCGCTGCACTTAATAAGCTTTTCATACTCAAGCTCGTTGTCCATAAGCATTTTTTCTATTACTCTGCGGTTTAAGTCGCTAAGATAAAGGATGCCAACCTCGCTTCTCATATTCGCCACGTCCTGTATTACCTCGTGGGTCTTGACCTCCCGTATGGCAAAGTCGTATTTCAGCATATCGAATTTTTTTACCGTTTCGACGAAGGCCTTCACGGCGAAGGAATAATGCTGGGTGGATACGCCGAACTTTCGCTTTATACTGCCGCTTTCGCCGTATTTTTCTTTTAAAAGCTCGTACTGCTGATATAGCTGGCGGGCATACAATAAAAACTCCTCGCCGTCCCTTGTGGGCACTACGCCTCTTTTGCTTCTTGAAAAAATCTCTATCCCCGCGTCACGCTCAAGCTCCTTTATCGCGCTCGTAAGCGTGGGCTGGGATATGAAAAGCTCTCCCGCAGCCTTATTCATAGAGCCCGTGCGGGCAACGGTAAGCGCGTAGAATATCTGCTGAAGCGTCATATTATCAACCGTCCTTTAAAAAATACTTTTTGAACTCTTATAAAACCGGATATGTTATAGATTATATTTATTATGATACATAAAAATTAAGAATTGGACAAGAGGGAATGTGTGTGCTAAAATACAAAGCATAGAAAACATATTAAACAGATATGTATTATATAAGAAAGAGGAACCACGATGAATTATTCATACTTTTATATAAAACGGATCGCCCGGCGCGCCGTGACAGGCACCGACCGAATGCGGTGAACGCGCGGCTTTGGAAAACAAATATAAAAAAACTACATTCGATTTCAGGAGGAAAATAAAATGGCAGATAAAAAATACAGATTCGAGACTTTACAGCTTCACGTTGGACAGGAAAAGGCGGACGCGGTAACTGACGCGCGCGCCGTACCGATATACGCTACCTCTTCATACGTATTCCATAACTCGCAGCACGCGGCCGACAGATTCGGCCTCCGCGACCCCGGCAACATCTATTCGAGACTCACGAACCCCACCGAGGGCATATTCGAGGAAAGAATAGCCGCGCTGGAGGGCGGCGTTGCGGCCCTTGCCACGGCGTCGGGCGCGGCGGCGGTATCGTACACGCTTCAGGCGCTTGCCCGCTCCGGTGAGAACATAGTATCGTCAAAGACCATCTACGGCGGCACCTTCAATCTCCTCGCGCACACCCTGCCGCTTACGAGCAATG
>JAFOLN010000343.1 GCA_017419325.1 Clostridia bacterium | reverse complement strand
TACCCGAGGGGTATAAGCCTCTGCTGAATGTCAGGGACACGCAGAGAGCCATAAAAATAATAAGAGACACGTTTGAAGACGAGCTTTCCTACGCGCTCAACTTGGAGCGCATATCTGCGCCATTGTTTGTACGGTCAAATTCGGGTCTCAATGACGACCTGAACGGCGTTGAGCGTCCGATAAGATTTGACGTAAAGAATCTGGGCTTCGATGTGGAAATAGTTCACTCCCTTGCGAAATGGAAAAGAAACGCGCTGAAGGTATACGGCTTTGACGCGGGCGAGGGACTTTATACCGATATGAACGCCGTAAGGCGCGACGAGGATTTCGACAATCTTCATTCCATATATGTGGATCAGTGGGATTGGGAGCTTTGCATAAAGAGAGCCGACAGAAACGAGGATTTCTTAAAGCAGGTCGTTTTAAAGATTTTCTCGGCAGTAAAGAATACGGAAAAGAAGCTTTACGCTGCCTTCCCTGCGCTTACGCCCACCCTTCCCGACGAGGTGTTCTTCATAACGAGCGAGGAGCTTTTGAAGCGCTTCCCCTCTCTTTCGCCAAAGGAGCGGGAGACCGAGATCGCGCGGGAAAAGAAGTGCGTTTTCATAATGAAGATAGGCGACAGACTGTCCGACGGCATGCCCCACGACGGGCGCGCCCCCGATTACGACGACTGGCAGTTAAACGGCGACCTCATATTCTACTATGAGCCCCTTTCCACCGCCCTTGAGATATCGAGCATGGGCATCCGTGTGGACGAGGAGAGCTTAAGGCTCCAGCTTAAAAAAGCGGGCTGCCCCGAAAGGGAGAAGCTTCCGTTCCATGCGGCGCTTTTAAAGGGCGAGCTGCCGCTTACCGTGGGCGGAGGCATAGGCCAGTCGAGAATGTGCATGATGCTTTTAAAGAAGGCGCACATAGGCGAGGTGCAGACGAGCGAATGGCCCCGCGAGCTTCGCGATGAGGCGAAAAAATACGGCATATTCCTTCTGTAACGCGACCGAAAAGAGCGCCTCCGAATTTGGTGCTTGAAATCGCGGCAGAATTGTGATAAAATATATAAACAGTTTTTTATTCAAAAGTTTTGTGTTCGGAGTTATCTTATGGCGATAGATCTGGTGCCCGACCTCATAGTATCGGATATCCACGACGTTACGCCGTCGCTCCTTCTCAACAATAACATAGGCGGCGTCATGGTCGACCTTGACAATACGCTGGCTTGTTATAACGAGCGCGAGCCGGGCGATGATGTAATAGAGTGGGTCAGGAGCATACGCGAGAGCGGCATAAAAGTGGGCATAATATCCAACAACAAACAGGAGAGAGTGGAGCAGTTCAACGCGAAGCTGGGTCTCCGGTTTAATGTTGCGCGCGCAAATAAGCCCTTCAAGCGGGTCTATGTCGAGGTGGCGCGCAAAATGGGGCTTGCCCATGACCGCATAGCCGTGGTGGGCGACCAGATATTCACGGACGTTCTGGGCGGCAACAATGTGGGCATGTTCACGATAATGATAATCTCAAAAAGCAGAACGTGGAACTCGCTTCTTGCCATGAGAAGGATGCTTGAAATGCCGTTTATAAAGCAGTACGAGCGAAGAATGAAAAAAACGAAAAAGTAATTTAAAAAGACCGTCGTTTAAGACACGCACGGTCTTTTTGCAGTCTTATAAAGAAATAAAAACGTGTGGGGAGAGGGCATGAAGAAGAAAATACTCATTTTGCTTGGCGCAAATACAGACCTTATGGGCAAGGCGCAGACAAATCTCTACGGCGACGCCACCCTGGAGGAGCTTATAAAGAAGATAAACGACTATTCCGAGAAATGCGGCTTTGAAACGACCGTGTTCCAGTCAAACATAGAGGGCGAGCTTGTAGACAGGCTCCACGCATCAAAGGGGAACTGCGACGGCATAATAATAAACGCGGGCTCCTATTCCCATTATTCCTACGCCATACGCGACGCCATATCGGCGTCATTGGTACCCTGCGTCGAAACGCATCAGACGAACATATACGCGCGTGAGCCGTTTCGCGCGAAGTCGGTGCTGTCCGACGTATGCGTGGGCGTTATATCGGGCTTCGGCCAGGCCGTGTACCTTATGGCGCTCGACGGCATGGCGAACCTTCTGAAGGGGGTATGACAGTATGGATACGCTTAAAAGACTTCAGGAGAAAATGAAGCGCTACGGCATGGACGCGGCGCTTATTATGTCAGACGAGCAGCGCTTCTATCTTTCCGGCTTTAAAAGCAGCGCGGGCTTTATGGTGGTATTCACCGACAGCGCATATCTTTTCGTCGATTCGAGATACTTTGAGGCGGCGAAGCTCCGCGCGGCGCAGCTTTCATACGAGGTGCGCCTCTACCGCGGCAAGGCGACGGAGTACATCACGGCTCTGATGAAGGAGAAGGGACTTTCCGTTCTCTACTTCGAGGACGACCTTATATCCTTCGCGGGCTTCCGCGCGCTCCACATGGGGCTTACGGGCATAGAGCTTAAGCAGATGGGCTCCTTTATATCCGACCTTCGCATGATAAAGACGCTCCGTGAGCTTGAAAACATCCGCCGCGCGCAAAAGGAGAGCGAGGACGCGCTCATGCGCGTAATGGGAAAGATAGGCGCGGGCATGACGGAAAGAGAAGTTGCCCTCATGCTTGAATGGGAGATAAGGACGAGGGGCATGGACGCCTCCTTCGACTTTATCGTGGCAAGCGGCGAGAACTCGTCGAAGCCCCACGCCGTACCGACGGACAGAAAGCTTCAGAGCGGCGATTTTCTTACGATAGACTTCGGCGCAAAATATATGGGCTACTGCGCCGACATGACGCGCACCTTCGCCATAGGAAAGCCGTCCGACGAGATGCGCCGCGTATACGAGGTGGTGCGCGAGGCGAAATGCGCGGCCGAGCGCATGATACGCGCGGGGCTTAAGGGAAGCGAGATAGACCGGGCGGCGCGCTCCGTTATAGAGGAAGCGGGCTACGGCGCGGCCTTCGGCCACAGCCTCGGCCACGGCGTGGGCGTTGTTGTCCATGAGCAGCCGAACTTCGCCCCCATGTACGAGCGGGAGATACCCGAGGGCGCGGTGGTGTCGGTGGAGCCGGGCATATACCTTGAGGGCAGATTCGGCGTGCGCATAGAGGATCTCGTTTTCGTCGATGAGGACGAAGCGGTGAGCCTTAACACCATGACGACGGAGCTTATTGAGCTTTAAGCTGACAAAAATATATCATAACCTTGAAAAAAGGCTTGAAAAGCTAAGGATTATACTTTAAAATAAATTTAAATAACGATATAATATGGCCTTCATGAAATCTACCGCACCATGAAGGTGTAAGATTTTATTTTACCGAAGTGCGGCGGATATGGGAGAGATAATATATGATATCAGCAGGTGAATTCAGAAACGGCATGACTTTTGAAATGGACGGCAACGTCTATCAGGTAATTGAATTTCAGCATGTTAAGCCCGGCAAGGGCGCGGCCTTCGTAAGAACCAAGATAAAGAACGTCATCACCGGCGGCGTTGTCGAGAAGAGCTTCAGCCCCACCGAGAAGTTCGAGCAGGCTTACATCGAAAGACGCGACGTTGAGTATCTTTACACCGACGGCGAGCTTTTCCACTTCATGGACTGCGAGACCTTCGAGCAGGTGCCCTTAGGCCCCGACACCGTAGGCGACAGCCTCAGATTCGTAAAGGAAAACGTGGTAGTAAAGCTGTTAAGCTACAAGGGCAAGGTATTCGCTCTTGAGGCTCCCAACTTCGTTGAGCTTGAGATAACCTTCACCGAGCCCGGCGTAAAGGGCGACACGGCTACAAACGTACAGAAGCCGGCCACCGTTGAGACGGGCGCGGAGGTAAGAGTTCCGCTGTTCATAAACGAGGGCGACAAGATACAGATAGATACCAGAACAGGGGAATATATGGGCCGCGCATAAAAAGGCGCGCGTTTCCATACATCTGTATGTATAACTGAAAGGGATTTATGATATGGAAGAAAAACTTGATAAGCTTGTTGAGCTGATAGCGGGCGTTAAGGATGAAAAGGCCAAGGAGGCTCTGAGCGTTATTCTTGACGTGCTTAACGACACATTCACCGAGATTGAGGATATAAACGACGATCTCGACTCCATCGATGAGGCGTTCCAGCTTTTTGACGAGGATCTCGCCGCAGTCGAGGAGGCCGTTTTCGGCGAAGGCGGTCATGACCATGACCACGACCACGACCATCATCACCATCACCACGGCGACGACTGCGACTGCGAGGAGGAGCTTGAGGTGGCATGTCCCAACTGCGGCGTGCTTATACCGCTTGAGTCCGCCGACATCGAGCGCATCGAATGCCCCAACTGCAAGGTAATGATATCGGTCGAATACGACGAAGACGATATAGATGAATAATTGAAAAAAGCCCGCAGGCAAAACGTCCTGCGGGCCTTTTTTGGCATAGGGGGAAAAGGCATGAGGCTTTTTATAGCGGTGGGTCTTCCGGACAGCATAAAGGAAAAGCTTTACCGCGCGTCCGTAAGGCTTAAAGAGCAGAGCGAAAAGGGCACGTTTTCAAGGCGCGGGAATTATCACATAACGCTTGCCTTCATAGGCGAGACCGAAAGATCAGGCGACGTTTGCCGCATCATGGACGCGCTGTCGTTTCAGAGATTTGATGTGGAGACAGGCGGCGCCGGACGGTTTTCCTCTCGCGAGGGAGACATATACTGGGCGGGCGTTGGCGAAAGCCGCCCTCTTTCTCAAATCGCGGACAGGCTTTCAAATGACCTTCGCGCCGCGGGCTTTAAAATCGACTCCCGCCCCTTTAAGCCCCACATAACGCTCGGGCGAAGGGTAGTGACGCGGCGCGGCTTTGACCGGGCGGCGTTTTCCGCCTCGCTTTCGCCCATGAGGTTCACCGTATCGCGCATAAGCCTCATGAAGTCGGAGCACATTGACGGGCGGCTTACGTATACGGAGATATACTCCGTTTCAGAGCGGCCGAAAGACGCTCTTTAAAAGCAGCATAAGGCAGTAGCCCACATTGAGCTTTTCAACGGACGCGGCGGCCGTGACGGGCACGTCGCATATCACCTCGCCGTCAAGCGTATAAATAAGATTCCCGACTTTTTCGCCCTCTTTTACGGGGGCGTTTATGCTTTCGGGCAGAAGGGCGCGCCCCGTTATGCGTCCCACGTCCTCCTTTAAAACGAGCACGCCGGGGCCGTCCTCGGGGACAAGCTCAACGAAGTCCTCGCGTCCGTTTAAGACGGTCATGGGTTCAAGGCCTTTTTCGTTTTTCGGGGGCATGAACTTTGTGTAGCGCTCAAAGCCGTAATCGAGGAGGCGCGCCGCGTCTTTGAAGCGGTCGTCGCTTGTGGGGGACGTCATCACCACGGCGATAAGGCGCACGCCGTCGCGCTCGGCGGTGGCGCTCATGGAGAAGAGAGACTTGCCCGTGGAGCCGGTCTTTAAGCCGGTTATGCCGTCGTAGGTCTTTAAAAGTTTGTTTGTGCTTGTAAGCGTGAACTCGCCGTCCCGTATGGAGTCGAGCCGCAGAGTCGTATAGTCGAATATATCCTCATGGGAGATAAGCTCCCGCGACATTACGGCCACGTCGCGCGCCGAGGTGTAATGGTCGTCTTCGTCAAGGCCGTGTACGTTTACGAAGTGGGTGTTCGTCATGCCGAGCTCGCGGGCGCGCTCGTTCATGCGGCGCACGAAGGCGTCGTTTGAGCCTGCCGTAAACTCGCCCATGGCATAGGCCGCGTCGTTGGCGGAGGCTATGACGATGGATTTTATCATATCGCGCACGGGAAAGGTCTCGCCCTCCTTTAAGTATATCTGCGAGCCGCCGATGCCCGACGCTTCGGCGGAGGCGGTGACGGTATCGTCGGGCGAGAACTCGCCGCGGTCCATCGCCTCCATTATGAGAAGCAGCGTCATTATCTTCGTTACGCTGGCGGGGCCGCAGCGCGCGTCCGCGTTGTATTCATAGAGCACATTGCCCGTGTCCGCGTCAACGAGGCACGCGCTTTGTGCCTTTATGCCTATATCATTCGCTTTGGCGTCCGCTCCCGCCGCCCAAGCGGTCGGCACGGCGCAAAAAAGTATAAAAACCGTACATATCATTGATGCAATT
>JAFOLN010000342.1 GCA_017419325.1 Clostridia bacterium | reverse complement strand
TATTTGCCGAAAATCCGGTGGGGTACGTGCTGTAGGTTTCAAGCCTCGTCATGGATTCGGGGAGAACGAGCTTTTTAAGATAGGGATGATCCTTGAACGTGCAGTCAAAGCCCGTTGTGCCCGAAAGAAGCTCGTACGTATCGTCCTCGCGCATTGCGGGGTATACGACGAGAGTCTGTTTTGAGCCGTCCCTTCCGTAGACTACGCCGTCAACGGAAAAATACATTTCTCCGCCCTCGGCTATGTCCACGCGGCGAAGAAGCGGCATTTTATCAAAGGTCGACTGGGAAAGGGAGGTGAGCGTATTGGGAAGCGTCACCGTTTCAAGGGCCGTGCAGCCGTTAATTGCACCCTTTAGATAAGTTATGTCTCCCTCAACGACGAGGGACTTAAGGCTTGTGCAGTCTCTGAAAATATTTTCGCCAAGCCCCTCCTGCGTAACGGATGACGGAATAGCTGCCGCCTGCAGGTTTTTGCAGCCTTCGAATGCGCCGTTTCCGATTTCGGTAAGACCGTCGGGGAGTTCTATTTTTGTTATGGCCGTATCCTCAAAAGCGCCGCCCCCTATGGTCTTAAGGGTCGAGGGAAGCGATACATACGAAAGCTTATGCTGCCATCTGAACATCTCGTTTCCGATGCTCGTTATGCCTTCTCCGAAGGTAACGCTCTCAATGTTCTCGCAGCTTGCAAACAGGTCGCGGTCGACGGCGGCGAAGCTGCCGGGAATTGTTATGGATTTGAGCTGTGTGCAGTAATAGAAAGGCATCTCGCCCAGCGTCTTCGTGCCCTCGGGTATGGTTACGTCCGTGATGCCGCTGCTGGAAAATATGCGGCCGCCCGTGTTTTCGAGCGTGGAGGGCAGAGTCACCTTCGTAAGGGACGTGCAGTCGTTGAAGGCGAGATATCCTATGTAGGTCACGCCTTCGGGGATGACAATCTCCGTAATGCCGCTTCGCTCAAAGGCTTCGTCGCCTATGATTTTAAGCGTTGACGGCAGGGATACGGTCGTCATTGAATCAAAGTGGACAAAGATCTCATTGGGAAGGGAGGTTATGCCCTCGCCCACAACTACCGATTTGATATCGCGGAAGTTGTAGTCGCTTTTGTACCACGGCCAGCCGTCCTCGGGCTTTGTAATATCGCCCGAGCCTGTTATGGTCAGCGTCGTTTCGGTCATTGACCAGTGAACGGAGCCGATATCGCCGCTGTTTACGCCTTCGGCGAACGCCGTCGTATGAAGCGAAATAAGTACAAACAGAATGAGAAAAAGAGTGATGAGCTTTTTCAAAACGGTTCACTTCCTTATTATATTTGAAATAATATTTGAGCCGGTGTATTTATGCCGGGCGGGGATGACCCGCCCGATTTATGCGTTTTAAAGCGCGGACACTTTCGCGCCCTTCATTTCATAGCCCTCGTCGGCTATAACGGCCGCAAGCTTCGCCTCGTCGAGCTTTTCATCCGAGATTATCTCGGTGGTGCCGTTATTATGGGATGAGGTGACCTCTTTTACGGAAAAATTCTTCTTTACAGCCTTGTTTACGTGCGCCTCGCATTTTTCGCACATCATTCCTTCAACGGTGAGCGTAGTTTTAAACATTATCCTGCCTCCTTGTTTTTTTATTCTTATTGTAACACATTTTAAAGAAAACAGAAGTAAAATCTATTGACTTTTGATAAAATAGTGATAAACTTTAATTACAAAGCCATATGAAGGGGCACACCACCTCGGGTGTGAAACTTCATATGGCTTTTTTCATTATCATAGAGTTTTAAAAGGGGAGGCGATATTGTGATATTTATAAACGGAAAGGAAGCCGACTTTGCGGGCGTTACCGTTACGGAGTGCTTAAAGCAGCTTAATTATTCAACGGACCGCATAGCGATAGAATTTAACGGCGACATCCTGCCAAAGGCGAAGTACGGCGAAACCCTGCTTTCCGACGGCGACAAAATAGAGATAGTTCATTTCGTGGGAGGCGGATAAAATGACGCCCACAAAGGAAGAACTCATTGCCGCCGCCGACAGCCGCTTTACGCGGGAGATACACGAAAAGCTCCTCTCCGCGCGGGTGGCGATAGCGGGTCTCGGGGGCCTCGGCTCCAACGCCGCCGTTATGCTTGCGCGCTGCAACGTGGGTCATATGCTGCTTGTGGATTTCGACACGGTTGACATAAC
>JAFOLN010000341.1 GCA_017419325.1 Clostridia bacterium | reverse complement strand
GCGCGGTTTTAGTTTACTATAAAGAGGGCTTTTTATAAGCTCCGCATCAATATGTAACTGGATGTGGCCTGATTTGTTCGGATATGTTTTGCCGCATAAGCCCGAGCTTAAAGTAAAAGAATACGAGTATTATAAATCCGTTTACTGTGGTATATGTAAGCAGATGGGGGCGCGCTGCGGATGTTTTTCGCGGTTTTTTTTAAGCTACGACAGCGTATTTATGGCGCTTTCCCAGATGGCCGCGGCAGGCGCGGACGATATATCGGTATCGGAGGGGCGATGTGTAGTAAATCCCTTTAAAAAGGTGCATTTCTGCAGCTCCCGCTATATAGATTACTGCGCCGATGTGAGCGTACTGCTTGTATGGCACAAGATAATGGACGATATACGCGACAAGGGCTTCCCGAAAAGCATACCGGCGCATCTTCTGTCGCTTCTTATGTCACACCCCCACAGGCGCGCCATGGAGCACACCCGCGATTTTGACACGGACGCGCGCATAAAGCGTTCAACGGACGAGCTTCACGCGCTGGAGGAGGCGCATTCGCCCAATATGGACGAGGCGGCAGAGACCTTCTTTTCAATGCTTGCGGACGTTATGGCCGCGGGCGTGGAGGATGAAAGCGCCGGGCGCGTAGCCTACGAGATGGGAAAGAACATCGGGCGGTGGATATATATACTTGACGCATATAACGACATTTCCGAGGATATAGAGAGCGGCGACTACAATCCGCTTCTTTACAGATACAAAAAGAGGGAAGACGAGGACGCTTCGCAGTTTGCCGAAAGGATACGCGACGACGTGGATTACACGCTTGCCCAGTGCGTTTACAACCTTTCCATTACGCAAAGTCTCTGCAGGCGCGAAGACCCGGTACTTAGGAACATCGTGAATATGGGACTTTCCGGAAAGCAGTTTTCGGTCCTATATCCCGCAGAGAATAAAAAGAAAACGGAGCAAAGCGGAGCCGTGGGCTCCGATCCGGCTTAAAGGAGAGACTTGATGGATCCTTATAAAGTTTTAGGCGTTTCGCCGGACGACAGCGACGAAAAAATAAAACAGGCTTACCGTGAACTTGCAAGAAAATATCATCCCGACAAATACGCCAACAATCCGCTTTCCGATCTGGCGCAGGAGAAGATGAAGGACATAAACGAGGCCTACGACGCCATAACGAAGGAGCGTGCGCGCGGCTACGGCTCACATTCGGGCTCTTCACGCACATACGGAAGCTCGGGCTACGGCTCGGGTTACTCAGGCGACTACAGCGGCTCGTCCTCATCGTCGTCCTCTTCATACGGCTACTCGGGCGGCGCAGACTACGGCGAGATACGCATGCTTATCTCCATGGGACGGCTCGACGACGCGTTCCGCGCTCTTAACAACATAAGCGAGCGAAACGCGCAGTGGTATTACCTTATGGGGCATATTTACCACCGCCGTGGCATGTACGACCTGGCCCGTGAGAATTATACCAGAGCGTATCAGATGGAGCCGGGCAACGCGGAGTACAGAAGCGCGCTTGAAAACATGAACAACGCCGGGGGATTGTTCCGTACCTCGGGCGGCGCGCCCGCAAACAACTGCAGCTTCTGCGACATATGCGCGGGACTTATATGCCTGGACTGTCTTTGCGACTGCTGTTAGACCGATTTTCGTAAAAAAGAGTGTTTCATATGAGCAAAGCCAAAAAAACGGCGCTGGGCGGCATTCTTGCCGCGTTTGCGCTTATACTGCTTTTTCTTGCAAATCTCTCGAACGTCCTGGATATATGCCTTGTCGTCATCGCAAGCATGGTCATGTTTGTCGGCGTCATAGAACTGGGGCGCAAGTGGATGCTTATAATGTACGCCGCGGTCACGCTGCTTGCGCTGCTTTTGGTGCCCATAAGGGCTCCGCTTATAATGTTCGCGCTGTTTTTGGGCTATTATCCGTTCGTTAAAAGCCTTACGGAGCAGCTTAAACAAAGGAGCGCGGAATACGTTATTAAATTTGCCGTTTTCAACGCGGCGGCCGTCATATGCATGGTATTTTTCAAAACGCTTTTCTTTGAAAACGTGACTTTGACAAATATGATGGCGATAATATTTGTTATTATTGCAAACGGTCTGTTTTTGCTGTATGATATTGCTATGACCAGACTTATTACAATGTATATGTATAGAATACGTCCGAAACTCTTCAGAAGATAAAATGGCGGGTTATTCCGTCATTTTTTCGTGTATATAAAGAAACCCCGGGAGGGAAAATGTCTCATGCAGGATCTTAACCTACTTTTTTATGTGGCGCTGGTGCTTATAGCGGGTCTTTTGTGCGGAAGGCTTGTAAAGCAGGTAAAGCTGCCCAACGTAACCGGCTACATAATCGCCGGGCTTTTGCTCGGCCCCTATGTTTTCAGGGTGATACCGCCGGACATCGTAGGAAAGCTCGACCTCGTGTCCGACGTGGCGCTGGGCTTTATCGCGTTCTCCATAGGCAGCGAATTCAAAATAAGCTACTTTAAGCGCGTGGGCGCGACTCCCATAGTCATCGCCGTGCTGGAGGCGCTCTTTGCGGTTATCGTGGTATGCGCGGGACTTCTCGCCATAGGCTGCGATCCCTCGTTTGCAATAGTGCTTTCGTCCATAGCGGCGGCCACGGCTCCCGCATCTACCATTATGGTAATAAAGCAGTACCGCGCGAAGGGGCCCGTTACCGATATGCTCCTGAGCGTCGTGGCCATAGACGACGCAGCGGCGCTCATGCTTTTCGGCATAGCCGTTGCGGTAGCGAAGACCATAGCCGGCGGAGCCCTCTCCGCGGCTACGCTGCTTCAGCCTGTGTATGAGATCGGCATCTCCCTTGCGGTCGGCGCGGCGCTTGGCGCGGTGTTCTGTCTGCCGCTTCGCTTTTTCAAGAAGGACTCGAACCGCCTCATAATAATCGCCGGCTTTGTACTGCTCACCGTATCGGTGGCGAACCTTATAGGCGCCTCCGCACTTTTGACGTGCATGGCAATGGGCGGATTCTTTGTGAACCTGTCGAAGGATCAGATAAGCATAATGAAGATATGCGACAGGGTAACGCCGCCTATATTCCTTATTTTCTTCGTTGTTTCGGGCGCGGAGCTTAACCTTTCAGTGCTTCCGTCCATCGGCATCGTGGGCGTGCTTTACGTGGTGCTTCGCGTCGTCGGAAAGTTTTTGGGGGCGTATACGGGTGCAAAAATCATGAAGGCACCGAAATCCGTGCAGAAATACATAGGCCCGGCTCTCGTCCCGCAGGAGGGCGTCGCCATCGGTCTTTCCCTTGTGGCGCAGACTGTCGTTCCGCAGTACGGCGAAATGATACGCGCAATAATCCTTTGCTCAACGCTCATATATGAGATAACGGGGCCCGTTATAACAAAGGCAACGCTCATAAGAGCGGGGGAGATACCGAAACAGCAAAAAAACGCTTAAGTATGTACAATTTCAAAAATACATGCTATAATTATGTTTTGACATACAAATTTTTAAAAGGAGCATAAGGTAATGATACTTTCACCGTCGCTTTTATCCGCCGATTTTGTAAACCTTTCGCGTGATGTGGAGCTTTTGAAGGCAGCCAACGTAAAATATCTCCACGTTGACGTTATGGACGGTATTTTTGTACCCAACATAACGATAGGCATACCCGTTGTAAAGGCGCTCAGGCGTGTGACCGACCTTACGCTTGACGTTCATCTGATGATAGACAGACCCGAACGCTACATAGACGATTTCTGCAAAGCAGGCTCGGATATACTCACCGTACATACCGAAAGCACCCCTCATCTTCAGCGCGCGCTTTCCATGATAAGAGAGCGCGGAAAGAAGGCGGGAGCGGCGCTAAACCCTTCGACTCCGCTTTCTGCCATAGAAAACGTGCTGGACGATCTTGATATGGTGCTTATCATGTCGGTAAATCCCGGGTTCGGCGGTCAGAAATTCATACCGCAGGCCTTAAATAAGATAAAAGCCTTAAAGGAAATGATAGATGAAAGCGGCAAAAGCATAGCCATTGCCGTTGACGGCGGCGTTACCGCCGAAAACATAGGACAGATAGTCAAGGCCGGCGCAGAGGTCTGCGTTGCCGGCTCCGCCACCTTCCGTGACGGCTATAAAATGATAGCAAACAATGTTGCAATGCTGGAAGACAGCGCCCGCCGGGCATAACAG
>JAFOLN010000340.1 GCA_017419325.1 Clostridia bacterium | reverse complement strand
CCAGCTTCGCGTATGTGAACTGGCTCGAAATGGAGGGGGCGACAACGGCGAATACCTTGTATTTCGTGTTGTTCTCGCTGTTTCTTATAAGGTCGATGACGTTAAGTATATATGAGCGGTCTGTTATTGCGCCGAAGGGGCACTGATATACGCACGCGCCGCAGGATATGCACTTGTCGTCGTCTATCTTCGCCGCGCCGTTACTGTCTATGGAGATGGCCTTTATCTTGCAGGCCACCTGACAGGGGCGCTTTCTGTTCGTTATGGCGTTGTAGGGGCATACCTTGGAGCAGCGGCCGCACTCTATGCACTTCGTCTTGTCGATGTGCGCCACATAGTTGTGGTCGAAGGAGATGGCTCCTCTGGGGCACACGTCCTCACAGCGGTGGGCAAGACAGCCGCGGCAGGAGTCGGTCACGTCGTATCCCGCCGCCGGGCACTCGTCGCACGCTATGTCGATGACCTCGATTACGTTGGGCTTATCCATATTGCCGCCCATGGCAAGCTTGACACGCTCCGTAAGGATCGCTCTCTCCTTATATACGCAGCAGCGCATGGTGGGTGTTTTGCCCGGGACTATTATTTCGGGTATGCGGAGTATATTTTCAAGCAGCGTGTCTTCCCACGCGAATCTTGCCACCTCGCGCAGGACCTTGTACTTCAGGTGCTGGACTTTTGTATCAAATTTTCTCATCCGAATCTACACTCCTTTAAAAATAACTTACCTTTATGCGCTTTCCCATCTTTTTAAGCGTATCGGAAAGCTCCTCCACCAGGTTCATCTTTATGTTGAAATTGATAGGCAGATCGGGGTTTTGGTGCGCGGGGTTCACGGCGCGGCCGACGTAGAAGTTTATGTCGGTGGCCTCCTCGAAAAGCAGGCTGCATATCTGGGACGCGCCGTCCTTCTTGAAGTTCCACTTGGCGTAGTCCTTGTTCTCGCTTATATAATCGCGGGCGTACTCCACCACCTTGTTTACGGTGATAACGCCCTCCGTTACAAGGTCGACGCCCTCTATCGTCGCCGTGGGGGGCACGTCGGAGCCGGGGTCGTAGTCGAGGCTCGCAACGAGGGGCTTTTTAAGCCATTTCGCCGCTATGGACGAGGTGGTGCCGCCGCATACTATATGCTTGCCGCGCTTCGAGAAGAAAAGGCTCATCATGCGGTTCGCGTCGTCGGGGTTCCGGGGCGGGCCGAACAGCATGTTCATGGGCACGCGCTTTCTTATTCGCACGACGCAGGCCGTGGCGTCGTCGCCCGGCTTTTCGCCGTAGAGCTTGTTTACCTCGTCAACGAGTATGGTGGACAGCGTCTTCGCCGTATAGTTGGCCATGACCATGACCTCCATGAAGTCGGTTATGTCCTCAATCTTCCAGCCGAAGTTGTAGGCCGTTCCTATGCCCGCGTGGGGGCAGCCGTCGCTCATGGCGATGAAAACGTCGTTCTCTCTTAGGCGTATGGTGGATTTGTATATTGTCTTGCCGCCGATGTTCATCTCTTTTTTCGGATAATCGTAGGCCTTGTTGTCGCGGAACATTATGACCTGCGGATTGTCGTACTGGATGAGCTCGGCGTATTCGTTGTTTCGTATGTGTATTATGGTGAACGTGGAGTACGCGACTCCGCGCACGGAGCACACGGGCAGCGTTGCGGCGATGGTCTCCACGCACTCCTCAAGCGACAGCCCCGCCGCCATCATGGTGGAGATTATCTTCGAGGTAAGCGTTGAGAGGATGCTTGCCTTAACGCCGCTTCCAAGCCCGTCGGCCAGCACTATGACGGTGGAGTTTTCGTCGCTTTCCACCACGTCAACGTGGTCGCCGCAGAGCTGCTCTCCTATATGGTTAATGCTTCTGTATCCTATGTCGGCACAAAGATCATTCATCTGTTATCGACTCCTTAAGCTTTGACAGCGCTATTTTCGTTTCGGCGGCGGTTTCGCCCAGAAGAGAAGCGATCTCCTGTACTATGCGCATCTGCTTGTCAACGACGCGGTCGGCTACTTCTACCGTCTGTCGGCTGAGTTCTTCCTTCTTCTTTTTTTCCTTCTGCTCATCGGTGATGTCGCGCATGATGTAAAGGAGCATGCGTCCGTCGTCCGTGGGCACTACCGTCTGCTCAACGTAGCGGTTGTATTCGGTAAGGTATACGCTTTCGTTGTATACGCCCTTGCCGCTCTCCATGACCTCAAGGAAGATTATGGGGTCAAGTATCCTTACCACGTTGTCGCCGAGGATTGCGGTGGCGGAATTAAGATTCATTATCTTCATTGCGGCGGAGTTTATCTGCTGCACCTCAAGCTGATCGTTTAAAACGATTATGCCGTTGGGCGTATTGTTTACTATTGAATCGGACAGGGTCTCCGCCTTGTCCTTAAGGTAGGGCAGGCACATGGAGATCTCGGCCTTGCCCTGATAAATGGCTATGGCCTTCTCGCGGCAGCTGTTATAGCCGCAGGAGCCGCAGTTTAATTCCATCTCGGGCGAGGTCTTGCCCATTTCCTTCATGATTTCCTTTATCTTCTCCTCCGAAGGCATGGACGCGTGATGCGCGATGGGGTCGAACATCTTTCTTATGCTCGAAGCCACGGGCTGTGCTATATCGAAATCCTGACTTCCCGCGAAGCGCGAAATGGAGGCATAGTCCCTTACGGGGCTCTTGTGGTACTTCTCCATAACGGGGCCGCCGATGCAGCTGCCCGCGCAGGACGACATCTCGATGAAGCACTTGTGGATGAGTCCTCTTTCTATGTCCTTGAGCGCGGATATGCAGTTCTCAACGCCGTCAAGCGCAAGATACGAATATCCGGGGGCGTCAAGGTGCATCGTTTTAAGTATGCCGCCGGTGGTGGGGAAGAAGCGGGCGAGGCTCCGGTCGTTGGGCACGATCTCCTTTTTGGGCTCGATGCCGTCCGCGTTGAACATGCGGGTCAGCTCCTCAAAGGTGAGCACCGCGTCAACGATGCCCTCGTACATCTGAGCCTCATCCTTCTTTGCAACGCAGGGGCCGATGAATACGGTCTTCGCGTTCGGGATGCGCTTCTTTATGTCGGCGCAGTGCGCCTGCATGGGGGACATGACGTCCGCAAGATAGGGCAGGCAGCTCGGAAAATACTTCTGTATAAGCAGGTTCACGCTGTGGCAGCAGGACGAAATAACGATGTCGCGTCCTTCCTCGGAAAGAAGTCTTTCGTATTCGCGCTTTACAATCGTTGCACCGAGCGCCGTTTCCTCCGCGTCATGGAAGCCGAGGCTTTTGAGCGCCTCGCGCATGGCCTCTATGCCAACGCCCTCGTAATTTGCGGCAAAGGACGGGGCAAGGCTTGCGATGACGGGGTCGCCGCTTCGTAAGAGCACGCGCACCTTCTCGGTCTCGTCGACGATCTCCTTCGCGTCCTGCGGGCATACGACGAAGCAGTGACCGCACAGTATGCATTCGTCGCCGATTATATTTGCCTGTCCCGCGGAAAAGCGGATGGACTTTACGGGACAGTGTCTTATGCATTTATAGCAGTTTTTACAGTTGGACTTTTTCAGTCTGAGACAATCCGGCATTAAAATCAAACTCCTTTAAAAAAACGGTTGCGGGCCTGTTTTGCCCTGGTGTTCATCACTGCAGCTTTGCCTTGATGTTGTCGTTGAAGAACGACTCGGCGGTCTGGGGGGACACGGAATAGAGCTTGTCGTCAACGCTTACGCACACGCCCTCCTGGCACTTGTTCATGCAGAACGTGCCGGAAAGCTCCAGCT
This sequence comes from Clostridia bacterium, assembly GCA_017419325.1. GTDB lineage: Bacteria > Bacillota > Clostridia > Oscillospirales > RGIG577 > RGIG577. The sequence goes on along the minus strand of JAFOLN010000340.1, from coordinate 2,312 downwards.
TGTCGCCCAGATTGTTTTCGGAAATGAGCTTCTGGAACGTCTCAACTATCGGTCTCGACCCCTTTATATGGCATGACGAGCCTATGCACACGGTTACTTTCATAAAAACCCTCCTGATTTATTTAGATTTTGTTATTTACGTTAATAACCCGCGCCGACGCGCACACATCGGCAAGGGGAAAAATGCGGCTTTAACGGACGCGCCGCTTAAAAATCCTCTCTGTATTCGTGGCGCTCAATCCAGCCTATGAGGAACTCGCGCTCATCCGCCTTGCAGCCCACGGAATGGGAGGCCGCAACGACAGGCATCCAGTTCTGTATATAGTCGCGGTCAACGCCGGCCTTCTTCTGGAAGTTGTCAAGATAATACTTCGCGCCGCTTATGTCGCCGTCGAGCCAGAAGAGAAGATACGTTTCGGCGGCGTCAAGCGCCGGGTCGCCCTGGGTCACGCCCGTCCAGTCCACGATGTAGGGCGTGCCGTCCTGTGAGATTATTATGTTGGACGGATTGAAGTCGCCGTGGCAGATGGTGTGGCGGATGGGCATATCCTGAAGCTTTGAAAGAAGGAAATACCGCGCCGTGGCCTCAATGTCGCTCTGCTGGATGCGAAGGCTTAAGTAGTCCTTTATGCTTATGAGCTGCTTTGCGCTCTTTTTGTGCACCTCGAGCTGAAGGTCGATGAAAAGGTCAAGGTATTCGTACTTCTTTTTCGGATTCTGGGCCATGAGCTGAGCCAGCGTCGGCCCCTTTATGTATTCGTATGTGATGGCGGGATAACCGTCAACGCTGCCCACCTCCAGCACCTTGGGCACATGAAGGCCCGCGTCCTCCACGACGGAGTAGTGGAACGCCTCGGACAGCACCTCCGACTTTTTGTAATCGCCGACAAACACCTTTATGCATTTGTCCCCGTCACGATACAGAGTTTTTGTGTTGCGCACAGCGATAACTCGCATATCGCCCACGGACAGCACCTCCTTATTATTTTTTCACGTAAAAAGCGCACAAAGCGCAGTTTCTCATTATATATTCGTTAATATTATAACAAAGCTGTTTGCAAATGTAAAGGGCTTTTGTAAAAAAATCGACAAAGCCGTGCCTTATCGATTTTTACCGAAAAAAAGAGGTATAAGACGGCATTGCCGTGCATATTAAAGCCCCCGATACAAGGCCTTTTTCGGACAAATCAAAAGGGCGTTTTCACAAATGCTCCCGTATGACCGCCCATTCGCGGATAAGGCGCTCCAAAGAATACGCGGCGTTCGCGGGGCTTGTGGAGGGGAGACGGGTGTGGGGGACGGCGGCGTCCTTATTGAACCGCTCGAACATTCTGAACGCCTCGCCGCCGTTTAGGTATATATGGCGTATGTCGGCGGCGCCGAGGACGCGGGAGATATCGTTCGGCACGGCGTTTCTTATCTTCGCGTCGGCGGAGCCCTCGATATCGCAGCTTTCAATGACGTCCCAGAGTGCTATATGGCCGCGAAGGAGCATATCCCGCTTTTCATCTGTTGTTACGGGGCAGTCCTCGCCGAGAACAGCCGAGACCACCCGCCAGAAGCGGTTCTGCCGATGGCCGTAGAAAAAGCGCTCCTCCCGGGATTTTACCGAGGGGAAGGAGCCCAGAATGAGTATGCGGCTCTGCTCGTCGTAAACGGGCGGTATGTTGTGGGTTTCACGGGACTCGTTCATACGAATGCATTCCTTTCTTTTATTATATTATAGCATAAACGGGCGCGGACTGCATGGCGCACACTTTCATAGCTGCGCCAAGGTATGATATACTGTTTACAAACGGGGGTGATGATATGGAGCTTATATGGCGCGGCACCGCGTCGATTGAGATAAGGAGCGCGGCGGGGCGCATGCTTTTCGACCCGTTCGTGCCTCTGCCGGGGGCAGAAATAAAGACTGACATCGAAGACTTCGACGGCTGCACCGACATATTCGTGACCCACGGCCACTTTGACCACATAGCAAGCATCCCCGAAATATGCGGGCGAAACCCCGGCGCACGTGTATACTGCACTAAGACGCCGTATGAGACGCTTGTGAAAAAAGGCGTGCCGAAGGATAGTCTCAGACTCATATCATACGGAGACGTGACGAAAACGCGGGGCTTTACTGTGCGCGCGTATCACGGCAGGCATGCTGTGCTTCCGAAAGCGTCCGCGGGGCGGCTTTTATATATGCTCCGCTCGCCCCGTCGGGGGAACCTTAAATATATAATCCGCGAGAACCGCGTCTGCCGCGAGAACGACGAGACGCTCGTGTACCTCATAGAAGGCGGGGCAGGCGGGTTTTGCTCATG